>DCAJ01000009.1:2255-13091 GCA_002311455.1 Anaerolineales bacterium UBA1136
GTTGCTGGAGCCGATACTGTACTAATAGAAAATCCATCTAGATTCAGTGGTGCAATCTATCAAAGTCATCTTGATGGTATGTTGAGCAAATTGGGAAGCAATGGTCAAACTGCTGTTATTGATATTGGATTGAGCCCATGGTTGACTGCTGCTGATCAGGTAATGGAAATTGATTTACAAGATTCAGACAGGTCTGTTATAGCCGTGGGTGAGGTTTGGCCTGGTTTGGGCATAGAGCCTCAGGGCCTAGGTTTCATAGCTGCTCCGCTTGGGATTGCTGAAGAGATAGTAAAAATGAAGCAGGTACTAAGTATATGTACAAGCACAGCTGCTCAGTATGCTGCCCTAGAGGTCAGCAGTCGCTGGTCGGATGATTTTGGCAAGGTACACAAGAATTTACAGGCATCTAGAGTAAAAATTGGTGATGCTATTGGTGAAATGGGGATAGAGTTGTTGGCTTCCAGCGTTAACTGCTTCATTACAGCAAAGGGAATCGACGAATCTCAGACAAATACGTTGTTGCAAAAATCAGGATCGGCACTAACTGGACACTATGAGAGTGGAAAAACATTTGGTGTTGATGATTCTGTACAGTTTGCAATTAACGCGAGCGCAGATTAGATGTTTTAGAACAATACAGATATTTATTAGATACTATAAATTACTTAGTAAAGCTCTCTGGTAGTCCAAGTTGATTACTAGGTGCAAAGGAGATACTGCCTGTGTCACGACAAGATAATAAGGATGCCAACAAAAAACTGACAGGTACCGCACTTTTTTATTCTCTAATAGCGAAAGCTAGGGAATTGGATGCAATTGTTCTTGGTCGGGGTGATCCTGATTTCGATACTCCTGCAAATATTGTTGAGGCGGCTAATAGGGCAATGCAGAAGGACAATTTGAAACCATCCCCAGTTGAAGGTCTTTTTGATTTGCGAAAGGCGATCAGTGATAGAGTGCAACGGATCAATGGCATTAATGTAGAGCCGGAGACGGGTGTAGTAGTTACTAACGGGGGTCAGGAAGCAATTATGCTGATGGTACTTGCTAGCATAGCTGCCGCTGGGGACGAAATGATAGTGCCTGAACCTAATTACAGCACCTATAACGATGCTCTTGAGTTTGCTGGTGGCAAAAAAGCAGGTATACCCACTGTCTTGGAGCAAGACTTTGCAGTCGATCCAGACTTGGTGGAACAAGCTGTGTCTGATCGATCAGCAGCGCTACTTTTAGTGTCACCTAACAATCCTACGGCGGCAGTCATTCCTACTGAGACAATGCAAAAGCTAGTTGATATTGCTGAGAGGCATGACCTGATTGTACTTGCGGATGATATATACGATCAATTTATCTATGATGGAGGTGTACATTGCAGTCCTCAATCACTGCAGGCAGCGAAAGATCGTACCCTGACATTAAACGCATTTTCAAAGGCTTATGCTATGACAGGGTGGCGTCTTGGTTGGATCACCGGTCCGCCTGATTTGATGCAAAAAGTCAAAACAATTAAGGCATCAGTCTCTGGTCCAGCTAATGTTGTGGCTCAACATGCAGGTATAGAAGCACTCACTGGTCCACAAGATGCCCTAGAAGATATGAAGGCAAGATATGTACGTCGTCGCAAGGTGGTTTTAGAAGCATTTGATGCAATGGGACTAAAATATGGAATGCCGCAAGGTGGCCAATTCATTTTTGGTGATGTTTCTCATCTTGGTATAGACAGCGTGGAATTGGCAGCAAGGATTTTGGAAGAGGAGCATGTGCTTATCTATCCGGGAGGTGCCTTTGCTCCTGAGTCTAAGTATTATGTGCGCGTAACTTTCTTACAGCCTGAGGCAAAGTTGAGGGAAGGTCTTGAACGTATGAGCAAGGCACTAAGTAGGATGTCTTGATGATCTATAAACTTTTTTGGATGTCACAAATCATAAATAAGCTGAATTACCTATTAACGTAAATAAGAGCGGAGGATTATGAGTCAGAAAATACTAATTGCAGATAGTGAGCATGCGCCGGCTTGTGATGAGTTGCAGGGTTATTTAGATGGATATGAGTTGATATGTCCAGCTACTAATGACGATTTTTCCGGCCTACTGTCAGCTGATGTGGTCGGATTGATTGCTCAAGACCAGAAGATCGAGTCTGCTGTACTTAAAAAGCTTCCTAACTTGGAGTTAGCACTGAGTCTTGGTAGAAATCATAGTAACTTTGATACTGAAGCTGTGAAGAGTCAGGGAATCAAATTTGCTACCGTGTGGCGTAAAGGTCCCAATTGTGTTGCTGAGCTTGCAATAACGCTCATTTTATCTATGAGCAAGGATTTGCTGGTTTCACATGATAGTGTGGCTAATGGAGCATATCGATACAGAGGACTGCAACCAATCCAGAGTGAGCAATGGAAAATGGCGTTTCACTGGATGAAGAATGAAAATGTACATGCAGTCCATGGCAAACGGTTGGGGATTGTAGGCTTAGGAGAAATTGGATATGAGCTTGCTATTCGTGCCAGTGTCATGGGTATGGGGGTCTCGTACTATAAACGCACTCGTTTACCTGAAGATTTGGAGCAGGTTGTCCCATTAGAGTTTATGGGTCTTAACGATATGTTAGCTAGTTCTGATTACATATGTCTTGCAGTTCCTCATACTCCTAATACTGAAAAGATGATTGGTGCCGCTGAATTTGAAGTAATGAATGACGATGCTATTCTAATCAATATATGTCGCGGTGGTGTGGTTGATGAAAATGCCATGATTAATGCACTTTTGCAAGGTCAGATCAAAGGTGCAGGTCTTGATGTGTTTGATTATGAACCTTTACCGACTGACAGTCCCCTAGCAACGCTACATAATGTTATCTTGACACCCCATATTGGTGGAGGAACAGGTACCACTAGGACTGGAGAAATTAAAATGTCTATTGACGAATTTTCGTGTATAATTGGGGGGTCATCTCCTAGATGGCCAGCCAAAGTAGAAAGTTTAATTAGTGGGTATTAGGTGTCAAAAACTAGAAGGTAAACAAGGAGAAACAATATGAATTTAAGAAAAAGGTTTCGTGCCACACCCAAATTGCTACTGTACTTGTTGGTAGTAGGTGGTGTGTTGCTAGCCTCATGCTCACCTCAAATTGTTGAGGTTGAGAAGGAAATTGTTGTAACTCAGATTGTTAAAGAAGAAGTCATAGTTGAGAAGGAAGTTAAAGTTGAAGTGATTAAAGAAGTTATAGTTAAGGAAGTTGAGTACGTGGATGTAGAAGTCCAGGCAGAGGCGGAACCACGGGCACCAGTGACTTTCGTTTATGCGCATAATGGACCTATCAGAACCATGGATGCTCCAGTGACCTGGTACGGTTCTACGCATTGGCTTACCAATACCTTGTATGAATGTCTGATCTGGAGAAATGCTGACCTTTCTGGTTATCATGGTCAGGCAGCCGAGAGCTGGGAAGCACTAGATGACACTACGTGGCGGTTCCATTTGCGCCCTGGTATCACATTTCACAATGGTGAACCATTGGACGCTGAAGCAGTAAAATGGAATCTTGATCGCGTAATGACTAGAGAAGATTTTCTAGTTCACCCGCAATGGGCGTTTATCAGCGAAGTTAAAATAGTTGATGATGTAACAGTTGACGTTATAACAGGTGCTCCTGAAGCTTACTTTGAGTATGTGGTTAGTTACAATGGATGTGAGTTATTGCCCCCAGATTATATGGCAGAAGTTGGTGAAGAAGAGTTTGCCAAGACCCCGGTTGGTTCGGGTCCATATAAGTTGGTAGAATTCACTGATAGTGATAAATACAGGTTTGAAGCGTGGGATGATTATCATTCCGGTCGTCCAGATGTTGATACAATCATCTATCAGGTTATTCCAGATAGTGCTACACAGGTTCAAGCTATGATAACTGGTGACGTAGACATGATGGCTAAGGTGCCGGAGCCTGATAGAATTATGCTGGCTTCTACTCCTGGTGTAGGTCTACTTCTAGCTCCAATGAACAGAATGCATCACCTGTATCTAAGGGCAGACACTGAACCTGGTGCTATGGCTGAAACTTTCCCAGATTACCAGCTTGCTACACTTGACCCGCTAGTACGTAAGGCAATACATCACGCACTAGATCGTACTACGTTGGCTGCAGTACAAGGTGCATCAGTACCGAACTTGGTGCGTATCTGCGCCGGTTATCCTGAAGGCTATGCCGACAAGTACTATGGTACAGCAGCAGCTGATGCGGTGTTTGATCAGGAATTAGCCAAACAATATCTTGTCGACGCTGGATATGATCCAGATGGTGGCAACAAGCCTACGGTTCACTTCTCTAGCTTGACTAATCAATATGGTAACGAGAAGGAAGTTGCAGGAAGTGAAGAAGGTTTGATGGTAAAAGTATATATCTTGTTTAATTGGTGAGTAATTGGCAAACCAATCTAGTGTCGTGTAAGCCAATGACCGAATAATAAAGGAGGCATTTTCAATGGCTAAGGAAGTTGTACCAGGTAATCCCGGGGCACCATTTGCAAAAGCAATAAAAATAAACGGTTTGATGTTTACATCCGGTAATTGCGCTGCAGGAGATGGTATTCAGGCACAAACCAGGCAGGTCTTGTCTAATCTAGAAGAGATACTGCAAGCTGAGGATACTTCATTGAAAGATGTAGTCAAAGCTACAGTTTACTTGACTAATATGGCAGATTTTAGCGGCATGAATGAGACATACGTCGAGATTTTTGGTGATGATCGTCCAGCACGTACTACTGTAGGAGTTAAGGAATTGGCACGTGATGACTTTCTGATTGAAATTGATCTAGTTGTTGCGCTTGGATAGTAAACTGGCTGTTTGAGGATCTAGTGTTAAGTACCAAGGGAGTAATACAATGAGTAATCGAGAGCAAGTACGTAATGTGATAAAGAATTCTAAAGAAAAGCATTTAGCGCGAGTCAGGCAATATATGGCACAGCCTAGTGTTAGTAGGGAAGATGAGGCTGGCGTAAAGGCTTGCGCCGAATTACTAAAAGGATATTTCTTAGAGATTGGCTGTCAGGAAGCGGAAGTTGCTGAAACGCCGCGCCTTCCATCTGTCTGGGCACATTATGATGCCGGTGCCCCCAAAACTTTGGCAGTCTACGGATATTTTGATACCAACCTTGTTGGCCCAGGTTGGACACATGATCCTTATGATGCTGTCGTGGCTGAACATAAGCCGTTTAAGGAAGTTGTCTATGGTTGTGGTTCGGGTTCTAAGGGTGGTTTCGCAGCATTCTTAAATGCCCTTGAATCAATCATTGAGGTTGAAGGAACACTTCCACTTAATCTAATGTTCCTGATCGAAGGAGAAGAATTTCTCGGTAGTGGCAATATACCTATACTTATAGAGCGCTATAGAGATAAACTGGAGACGGCTGATGGCTTAATTTGGAATGGCCCGGCTCAGAATGCTTCAGGGGAAGTATCTCTATCATTAGGAAATAAAGGCTGTTTGCATATTGAGCTTCAGTGTACTGGCGATCGTTGGGGACGCGGTCCTCAGGGTGGCACTACGCATTCATCTACTATGGGTGTAGTAGACCATCCAGTGTGGAGGCTTGTGCATGCCTTGAGTACTCTTTATGATCCAGAAACCAACAAAGTATTAGTAGAGGGGTTTTATGATGATCTCAGAGAGCCTAATGAAGACGAGCTACGACTAGTGGATGAAATTATAGCTCGGTTTGCGGGTCAGGAAGCAAGTGCTAGAGCTTTGGTTGGTAATCCTGAAAGGATCAAAGTCTTTAGGGATGATTTTGAAGGACGAGATGCATTTATGAGCTACTGTTTCCAACCAACAATGAACATCAATGGTCTAAGGGGAGGTTTCACTGGGCCCGGAACTAAACTATGGACTTTGCCCAATGAGGCTTACTGCACTATTGATCACCGTATACCACCAGATTTGGATCCGGATGACTTGAGTGAAAAAATCAGAGCTCATTTAGATGCACATGGATATGATGATATTGGTATAGAGGTGTTGATGAATGTGACATCTTCTTCACTTAGTATTCAGGATCCATTGGCAAAAGCTGGCATAAGAGTGTTAGAGGACTGGGGTATTGAGCCCGTGATTTGGCCCCGAAAAGGAGCCAGTGGTCCGCCAGGATATTTCAGCACATTATTGGGCCTCAATGTGTTAAGTTCTACTGGTATAGGACACGCATCAGGTCACGGTTCTGCTGATGAGTTTTTGGTAATAGATGCAGGCGATAGTAAAGTAGGTGGTTTGGTAGAGTTAGAACAATCGTATGTCGATCTTCTGTATAGTTATGCTAACTATCCTAATGATTATAAATGAGCAATCATACACCTGGTTGACAATGATTGTATTGTAGTTTTTGACTTGATGTACTAGTAAAATACTTTTTGTGAGGTTACTATCATGACCAACATAGCTCCTTATGTAGAGGTAGTAGGACCTAGTTCAGATGCAAACACTACCATTGTTGTGAAGGCACCGCGACTGTTTGATGGGACTGGTAAGTTCTATGAGAATGGTGCTAGTATTTGGATAGAGGGTTCAGAGATTAAAGCGATTTACGGTACAGAATCTCCTGCGCCATTGCGCGGTGCTCAAGTATTGGAATTCGAGGATGGTTGTATATTGCCAGGTCTAATGGATTCGCATGTACATCTGATTTATGGTACAGCTGATCGTATGAGTGGACCAAGATCGTATGATGATGTTAACGATCTCGATAGTGACGCCTTGATGTTGCTGCGTACTGTACGAAATGGATATCGCCATGCTCTAAGGTCTGGTGTTACTACCATGCGTGACGCGGGTTCTAGAAACAGAATAACCTTTGACTTGAAAGAGGGTATAAGTGCTGGGCTGTATCGCGGTTTCCCAACTTTGCACGCGTGTGGTCGAAGTATTACTATTACTGGTGGTCATTTTCATTTCTGCCATGAGGAGGCTGATGGTGAAGAAGAGTGCCGTAAAGCAGTCCGCACATTAGTGAAAGAGGGTGCTGACTTTATAAAGATTATGGGCTCAGGCGGTGGGACTTATGTTACAGATAATCGTAGGCCATCTTTTGATGTGGATGAACTAAAAATGATTGTGAATGAAACACATCGTCATGGCAAATTCTGTACTGTGCACTGTATTGCCACTCAGTCGATCGAGAATGCGCTTGATGCGGGTGTTGACTGTATAGAGCATTATGAGTTTGTTGAAATGGATTATAAGAGAAGATTGGATCCCAGAATTGGGGAACGTATGATAGAGCAAAATGTATTTCTTAGTCCAACTATTCAGACTGGGTACAGGGGATTAGAGAAAATGCGAAAGTTGGCTGAGGAACGATCTTTAACGCAGGCTGAGCAAGAGCAACTTACATTCCTTGAGTGGAAGCAAGAGGGCCAGGTATATATAACAGGGAAGCTCTATGAGATGGGAGCTACCAAGTTTCTTATGGGTACTGATGCTATAGGGGAATTTGGGGATTATGGTATTGGTCTGAAGTTAATGGTTGATGGTGGTCTCTCCAATGAGGCGGCACTGTTCGCTGCTACGAGAAACACTGCTGAGGCTCTTAATATCATGGACAAGGCTGGTACTCTAGAAGTAGGTAAAGACGCTGACATAACTGTAGTAGATGGTAATCCGATGAAGGAAATAGAGGCTGTCCAAAGAGTTACTCAAGTAATCAAAGCTGGATATCCATTGCCTATGGAGGGATTGGGGCTTTTCCCGCATAATCCTGGAGCTGCAGTAGTTACGCGTAGGCCCTTACCTAAGAATCCACAGGTAATCAAGAACCCTTAATTTTATACTGATGAATACTATGGCATTGAGTAATGATCGTTTGGGTTTTGTTTAACTGATTTGAAAGTTTATATAATATAAATTGCTGTGATTAAAGAACCTAGTGCAACCGGGGTGGTGGCAAGTCCCCATTATCTAGCGACTGAAGTCGGCGTTAGATTGCTGGCTCAAGGGGGAAATGCGTTTGATGCAGCTGTAGGTGTTTCCTTGGCCATTGGTGTAGTACAACCATATCATTCTGGAATTGGCGGGGGTGGTTCGATTGCTTATTTCACAAAACAAGGATCGTTCGGATGTTATCAGGGTCGTGGGAGTGCACCTGCGCTGCTGAAGCGCAATTTGTTCATAGAAGAGAATGACACACCTAATTATAAACTTGCTAGAAATGGATCGATTGCCTGTGTAGTCCCAGCGTTGGTCCCCACATTAAGGTTAATGCATGATGCTTTTGGTGGTCTCGCGTGGAAAACCATCTTAGGCAAAGTTATTCCGTTAGCTAGAGAGGGTTTTCTCGCGGATAAATTCATGGCTCAGCAGACAAACAATGTTGATGCTAGAGAAAAAATGGATAGTCATGCAAATACAGGATTATTTTNNTATTTTCAGAAATGATCAAGGAAGGACAAACTATATTGCAGCCTGAAATGGCTAGGACACTGAGTGCAATATCAGATGATCCTAATGAAGTGATCGATGGGCCTATTGCAGGCTCTTTGAGCCAGACGGTCAAGGAGGTAGATGGTGTACTGTCTGTTGATGATTTGAAACACTATCGGCCTTTTGAACAGAATTTGGTTGAAGGCAAATATCGGCAGTGGCGTGTTCTTGCCCCAGCCACACCTACTATCGGCGCTTTACAAGTATTGTTAGCTCTGCAAATTTTGGGTAATTTCGAATTGAGCAATTGTGTGCCCGGATCACCTGAGCATCTACATCTTGTAGCAGAGGCTCTGAAGTTATCTTTCATTGCTCGAGGTAGTTTACATAACGAAGCGGAAGCACTGTCACTATCTGAACCTGATAAAGCTGCTGATATGGCTCAATTAATCAATTCAAATAGGGTGCTTGATGCTGATGCCCTTTATGGTCAATCTGATGCTGAAAGTTGTACAAGTCACTTTAGTGTTGGTGACAAAGAGGGTAATGTCGTTTGTCAGACTCAAACCATTGGAGGTACATTTGGGTCTGGAATAATTGATTCTACAACTGGAATTGTACTTAACAATTTGATTGGTGATTTCAGCTTACGAGTGGGTGATGTGACTACGCAAGGGATTCGGTATGGAAGTTATAATTTGCTGGAACCTGGTTCAGAGCCTGCTAGTAGCCAGAGCCCAATGATTGCAATCAATCAGGAGACTAACGAAATATTGACTGTTGGTGCGGCAGGAGGACCAAAGATTGTAAGCGCATCGGTTCAAGCGCTTGTCAATTTCATCGATTTTGGCATGGGTACAAAGGGCAGTGTCGATGCAGCTAGATTACACTGTCATGGGCGACAGATAGAAGTTGAACCTGGCATTTCTGTTGGTGTACTGGCAAGATTGCGTGAGATAGGGCATGATGTTGTGACCGTTCCACGTATTGCGTTATTGCAGATGATACACAAATCCACTGGAGGATGGGAAGGTGCCTCTGATTCTAGAGGCCCTGGAAGGGCAAGCATCCTAATAGAAGATAGTGGCCATATTGCGTCGAGGGATTTCGGCTATTCAAACATTAAGCTTTAGAAAGGAAAATAATCATGAGTAAAGAAAGAATGTGGGAACAATTGAATGAGAGAATTGGGGAAATGATTGATACGTTTCCTGGTATTGCTGGTTGTTGTGTAAAGAGTATTACTGATGGACACATGATTTCAGTAAATGGAGATGTAGAATTTCCTATTGCTTCAACTATAAAGATTCCAATTCTGTTGCAATTGCTTATGCGTGACGAGAAAGGCGAACTTGATATTAATCAGATGGTGGATATTACTCCAGAAATGATTTACCCTGGTAGCGGAATAATTACATATCTAGAGGGACCACTGAAACTGAGCATCCTGGATATAGCTATACTGATGATCATAGTTTCAGACAATACTGCTACTAATATGTGTATAGATTATGCGGGTATCGATAAAACCAATGACATGCTTCGTTCGCTTGGGGTTGACAATATTACATTGCGCAGAAAGATGCAAGATACCGAGTCAGTTGTCAATAACCGAGAGAATGTAGGTACCCCAGATGATTGTGTTTTACTTCTTGATCATCTATACAATGGTAAACCAAGTCAGGGTGTGTCTGAGAAATGTTTGTCGATTCTTAGAAAGACTAAGAGCAGTCTTCTTAGTCGAGTGATCCCTCCTGAAGTTCCTTTAGCAAACAAACCTGGTGGCATGGCTCGTGTACGGTGTGATGCAGGGATAGTATATTTGTCCCGATACCCATATGTAGTTTCGATTCAGACCAGTTTCTCTGAAGTTGAACCGGAGGATCAGCAAAATTTCATTCTGGAGTTGGGCTCGATGATCCATAGTGTTATGGCTGTGTTGGATTCATCTAATGACTATGGGCAGGGTATTGCACTGCTTAATCGTGTAACTGATTAGTATGGGTTCGGTTGTACTCAAACTGTTAATAATTTAGTTCTGAATTCGTGAATTAGAATAATGTAGGAAGCAATATGACAGTGGATATCCAAGAAACTTCAATCCTGGATTTGCAAGAAATGATGTCATCTCGGTCGTGTAGCTCTAGGAGTATAGTTGATACTTACTTGGAGCGAATAAATGATATTGATAGTAGTGGATCCTGTATCAACTCGATCATTGAACTCAATCCAGATGTTCTGCAGATTGCTGAGAATCTGGATCAAGAGCGGGAGGTAAATGGCCCTCGTAGTTTGCTGCATGGTATTCCACTTGTATTAAAAGACAACATCGATACTGGGGACAAGATGTCAACTACAGCTGGTTCATTAGCTTTGAATGGCTATAAGTCATCTTCCGATGCTGTATTAGTCACTAAGCTACGTGAGCTAGG
>DCAJ01000009.1:13117-17561 GCA_002311455.1 Anaerolineales bacterium UBA1136
TGAGCTAGGTGCGATCATTCTTGCTAAATCTAATCTTAGTGAGTGGGCTAACTTTCGTTCGACTAAACCTATAAGTGGTTGGTCTAGCAGGGGCAATAGGACCCTAAATCCATATGTACTAGATCGTAGTCCTCGTGGATCTAGTGCTGGTTCTGCAGTGGCTGTTGCCGCCAATTTATGTGCTGGAGCGATTGGCACCGAAACAGACGGGTCGATAATGTGTCCAAGTAGTGCAACGTGTACGGTAGGAATAAAACCTACAGTTGGTCTTGTCAGTCAGGCAGGCATTATACCCATATCTCATAGTCAGGACACTGCTGGTCCTATTGCTAGAACAGTAGCGGACGCAGCCATAATTCTAGGTGCTATCAGTGAGTCAGATCATAGAGGTGAATTAGGTTCAGAGAAGAAAGGTGATATTTGTTCACTTTACATTGATAACCTCAGTCTGGATGGTCTAAAGGGAGTGCGTCTTGGTATTGTGAGAGACCCTTATGATTTTGGTACAAGGGTAAATGCCATATTTGATGATGCTATCGCAAATATGGCCTACTTGGGGGCAACGGCTGTAGATCCAGTTGAGGTACAAAATGTAGACGAATTACTACATAATGAGATGGAGGTTCTATTATATGAATTTAAGGCTAGTATAAACATCTATCTTGCAAGCCATGATCATCCAGCAGGTATGAGTTGTTTGTCTGATATTATCAGTTATAACGAAGAAAATAGTAGTGCAGTTATGAAGTATTTTGGCCAGGAGTTATTTATTATGGCTGAAGAGAAAGGCGATTTGGATAGTAAGAGTTATTTGGAAGCAAAGACTGAAAATATGCGTCTGGCCGGGGAGGAAGGTCTTAACCTTGCTCTACAGCAGCATAAGCTTGATGCTTTGGTGGTTCCAACAGGAGGCTTGCCATGGGTAGTAGATGTGCTAAATGGTGATTGTTCTTCTGGACATAGCTGTAGACCGGCGGCAGTATCTGGATATCCTAGCATTAGTGTTCCGGCAGGCTACGTTGGTGGTTTGCCGGTAGGAATTTCTTTTATTGGACAGCCATATCAAGAGGCAGAATTGATTAAATTGGCTTTTGCTTATGAACAATCGACAAATGTACGAAGACCCCCAGAATTTTTGAAAGAGGTGTCAATTTGATACAATTAGGTTCTATAAGCAACAATGCTTTATATGTTTTTATGATAAGATTGAGTATAGTTACATTGATTACCATAAATCATATAATCGGAGGTTATATTAAGCACCTAGATAGAGCGCCACTAATCTAATGAGTGTGGAGCACTATAGTTGCCCAATCTAAAAATATGAACAATAACGGTACCGAAAGTCTATTGCAATTGCGAGGCATAAAGACATATTTTTACGTTGATGATGGTGTGGTTAAAGCTGTGGATGGCCTAGACATATATATCAATCAAGGCGAGATTTTGGGTCTCGTTGGAGAATCGGGTTGTGGCAAAAGTGTGACATCATTGAGCATCATGCAGCTTGTGGGACCTCCGGGTAAGATCGTAGAAGGTGAAATTCTTTTTCAGGGAAAAAACCTTCGAGAAATGCCTGAGAATGAATTAACCTCTATTCGAGGAAATGATATTGCGATGATTTTCCAGGAGCCAGGCACTGCCCTTAATCCAGTTCAAAAGGTTGGTGCTCAAATTGCGGAGGTAATTCGGCGTCACATGGGGCTCAACAAAAAGGAGGCCTTGGAGCGAGCAGTTGAATTGTTAAAAAATGTCAGGATACCTGATGCTGAGCAGAGAGCCCATGCGTATCCACACGAACTCTCGGGTGGAATGGTGCAAAGGGTGATGATTGCTATGGCGTTAGCATGTGATCCAGTGCTATTGATTGCTGATGAGCCTACAACCGCATTAGATGTGACTATTCAGGCGCAAATCCTTTCCCTAATAGATGAACTACTAGTCAAATCTAAAACAGCAGTGCTATTAATTACGCATGATTTGGGCATAGTTGCTCATAGTTGTGATAGGGTTGCAGTGATGTATGCTGGTAACATAGTTGAGCAGTGCAATACAGACGATATATTTCATAATCCTAAACATCCTTATACTCAGGGGTTGCTAGAATCGATACCAGTAATCGGCAAACGTACTGAAAAATTGGACGTTATCCCTGGTGCGGTGCCTACCCTTATTAATTTACCCTCAGGATGTAGATTTGCACCACGGTGTCGGCAGCGCGAAGAACACGACATGAGCATATGCACTGAAATAAACCCAGAATTGAAAACTGTTTCAGACGATGGACACTTAGTACGCTGTTGGTTGTACCATGATCATGATGGACATGAAGCACCTTATTGAATTAATCT
Source organism: Anaerolineales bacterium UBA1136 (assembly GCA_002311455.1). GTDB lineage: Bacteria > Chloroflexota > Anaerolineae > Anaerolineales > UBA11657 > UBA11657. The sequence goes on from DCAJ01000009.1 coordinate 15,469, forward strand.
GTACATATTGTGTGATCAATTGGGTAATTTTATGAATACAGATGGATCCCAGCAACAAAATCCTTTAGTTAAAGTGAGTAATGTGACTAAGTATTTCCCTGTACGTTCAGGAGTGTTTCGGCGAACCACAGACTTTGTAAAGGCTGTTGATGGAGTTGATTTCGATGTATATACTGGAGAGACACTAGGTTTGGTGGGGGAGTCCGGATGCGGTAAATCTACTTTGGGTCGAGCTATGATGTACCTTGATCCACCAACTAGTGGCACCGTTGATTATGATGGCCATAATATTGCTGAAATGGATAAACATGAACTTAAGGCTTTACGTAGGAAAATACAGATAATGTTCCAAGATCCATTTTCTTCACTTAATCCTAGAATGCCAGTAGGTGAGACCATATCTGAGGGTTTAATAGTCCATAAGCTTGCTGGCATAAAACAACGAAAGGGGATCGTCACAGAAATGTTACAGAAAGTTGGTTTGCATGAGAACCATGCTATTAGATATCCTCATGAATTTTCAGGAGGTCAACGGCAGCGAATAGGTATAGCTCGAGCATTGGTAACTGAACCATCCTTTTTGGTGTGCGATGAGCCAGTTTCCGCGCTTGATGTCTCAATTCAATCTCAAATACTGAATTTACTTACCGAATTGAAGGAAGAGTATCAACTGACCTATCTGTTCATTTCACATGACTTGAGTGTGGTGGAACACATTTCTGACCGCGTTGCTGTTATGTATGTGGGAAAAATTGTTGAAATTGGTGACCGTAAAGAGATTTTTGAGAATCCCAGACATCCCTATACTCAGGCACTGATTTCTGCAGCACCCATAGCAGATCCTCGAAAGAAACGTAATGTGATATTGTTGGAGGGTGATGTTCCTAGCCCAATCAATCCACCTAGTGGCTGTAGTTTTCATCCTAGATGTCCTATTGCTGAAGATATATGCAAGGAAGTTACACCTAAATTAATCAATGTAGAAGGTACGACCGTACATCGGGCTGCATGTCACATGGTGCCTGGAGCGGAAGTTGGGTTAGCACTATAGATTAGCCTTAGTAGTGCCTCTTTGAAGTAATTGTCAATAATCACATAGATTTGTACTATTATCATCTTAGTTGCCCTATATATTTTGGTGTATTTGACGTTGTTAGAATGGTATGTTAATTGTGTGTTGAGGAGGTTTGTATGAGATTATGTACATATATGGATGGAGAATCAACCAAATCTGGGATCATACTTGATGACAGGTTGTGTCCATTGCATGAATCTAATATAAAAGAGGTGATCGAAAAATATGATGTCTCCCAACTGCAGAGTATAGTATCTGATAACGACAATACACCAATTGAATTGGAGGATGTAAATCTGACAAGTCCTTACCTTGATCCGCCAAAGATTTGGGGGATTGGATTGAATTATCGGGAGCATGCAAAGGACCTTGGTGAGAATTCGCCAGACCAAGAGCCGGCTAGTTTTATGAAGCCTACTACAACTATTGTTGCTCCTGGTAGCCCAATCATATTGCCTGTTCAAAGCGATCGCGTGACAGGAGAAGCTGAATTGGGGGTAATTATTGGTAAGCGTTGCAAGGATGTGTCATTGTCACAAGCTTCCCAAGTCATTTTTGGTTATACAACAATTATCGACATGACTGCTGAAGACATTCTTCGGCGCAATCCGCGCTTCCTTACGCGATCCAAGAGTTTTGATACATTCTTTAGTTTTGGCCCTGTAGTGGTAACTGCTGATGAGATTGATGATTTATCAGCGGTTACAGTGAGAACAATATTAAATGGTGTTATAGGTGCTGAGAACATAGTAGCAAATATGACCTTTGGACCACTGGAATTGGTTTCCTTCCATAGTCATGTGATGACACTTGAACCGGGGGATATTATTTCTACTGGAACGCCAGGAGCTTTAAAGCTTAGTCATGGAGACCAAATTGGATGTTTTGTTGAAGGTGTTGGCACCTTGTACAATCCAGTTATTGATAAACCTGAGGTTTAAGGGATTATGATAATCCCGTAGCGAGTATTACTCGCTACGGGTAAAGCGTCTTATTACACTTACATAGCTTTAGACAG
>DCAJ01000009.1:17583-18466 GCA_002311455.1 Anaerolineales bacterium UBA1136
TTAGACCTTCTGTCCGAATGCGTTGCTTATCCCAAAGATAAATATTGGCCATAAAACAACGCCACCCAATATATATATCGGACCAAATACATCAACGGGAAGCAACCCGAACAAGGAGGTCGCTTGCGCTACAAGAATAAGCCAACCAGCTCCTCTGCCTGCTATAACTCCCCATGAGGGCAATAAACCATCACTATTAACCCCTAATAGCGTCAACGCCCAAAGTCCAGCTATTACAAAGAATCCAAATTGCCCAACGTTAGATATAGCCAAAATTTGCGATGAGTCAAATGTTACGGGGAAAACACTGTTGGCATTTTGTGTTGCTGACAAATTATTCAAGAGACTAACAACCGCACCTACCAAAACGATTTGACTAACCACTCTAAAAAATGGTTTGTCGTCAGCTCCGAAAAGCTTCATTGACAGCGCAACGGTAAACACAAATCCGAACGTCTGTATGAAACTCACACAATCATTCAGTGCTCCCCATTTCAAATGATAATCAGTGTTTGCTAGGCCAATTAACCCCACCCAGATGCCAAAGGTTATCACCGTCCCTATTGCGGCTACTAGAGCCATGTTCTTTCCCAACCGTGCCTCTGCTGATGTTATCATTTGAAATGCTCCTCCTAAGATTTTGATCGTAGATCGACAATTCTAGATATTACATGATGGCAGCATGAAAAGTACAAAATTGCTCTAATTGGACTTTTTCGAGAGGTTTATGTTGACATTTGTGTAAATGTAGTTTTGGTATTGTTTATCTGAAATTGCTTCGAGGCTTGATATTATATTATCTATTCAGGTAATGTACAAAAAAATGACTGCTGGTTTTGCCAGTAGTCATTTTTCTTGGTTGTGAGAGATATCTGGGTGCAGG
>DCAJ01000009.1:18540-18886 GCA_002311455.1 Anaerolineales bacterium UBA1136
ACTGCGCCACGCCCCGACGTTTGTGCGATTATACCAGTGACAATAGGCGGAGTAAAGTATTGCTAGAAATCACCACTTAAGAGACGGTCTGCTAGTCTATCCGGATTGTGTCGATACAGGTCCCAGGAAATGTTACCTTCCACAATTTCACCCAATAAGTTGGCTAGACCATTATTTACTGGGGCTGCTAAGCCAAGGGCTTTTGCATGTCGATGTACCGTTCCATTAAGATAAGAAACCTCAGAGTAACCTTTGTTTGCTAGCAAGTCTGCATGTAGCGATGGATGTTTACCACCTCTGCCTTTAGACACTTTGTTTTTTAGTATCGACCGGTAACTCCAGGTAG
>DCAJ01000009.1:19020-20725 GCA_002311455.1 Anaerolineales bacterium UBA1136
CGAAGGAGTTCTGGGAAGGCGTACTATTGGCAATTGCATGCCTTCCATTACGGCAAATGTTTCCTCTATGGCAGTTATTTCTAGTCTGAATAGACGATCATGCTCAAAAATCTCATTTGGCGTAAGATCACAAATTGCTGCAATAGCGTTGGCAAGAATATTTGTCATGAGCTTTGACCATTTCATTGCCTTTGCATTTGGGTATAGTAGGGTATGAAATCCAGCTGTGTTAAGTGCTTTCCATATCTCCAGAGAGTAGGGATGTCCAGCTGCTATACCAATTCCTCGCTCACGATCTACATTGACGGTACCAGTCTTTGATATTGAGACCGCTGAAGTCACTGTACCTGGTATAACAGTCTTAATTCCAAGTGCATCCGACAACAAACTTTCGTTATCAACCCCGTTTTGCAGGCAGAGTACAGTTGGGTAATCTTTGGTAGCAGATTTTAGTAGGTTGATTATTGCTGAAGTGTGAAATGATTTTACTGCTAGTATGATTACATCTATCTTCTTGCTATCCAAAATATCATTTAGATTGGTGGTTATGTTTGGGTTAGCCAATGAAGTATTTCCCATAGAGCCAGTTAAATGTATTCCACGAGTCTTGACTTGTTCAGCTGCATCTTCTCTTACAAAAAATGTTACCTCTTCTCCAGCTGCAGATAATCGTCCACCAACTAGTCGTCCTATTGCGCCTGATCCAAGAATTAGGTATGAGACTGCCAGAAGATTATCCTCCTCAGGACTCGTCTTGTAATGCGTTACGATAAAGTAAGGATGCGATTGCAGATCCTGTTAATGGGCCAATTATGTAAACCCAAAGTTGGCTCAGATCACCAGTTAGTAGGGCTGGCCCTAAAGTTCTTGCCGGATTCAGGGACGCTCCTGTTAGAGGACCACCCATCAATATACAGAACGTTAGTGTAGAACCTATGGCTAGTCCGGCAAGGTTGCCAGCCTTTCCGCTCACTGCAGTATTCATTATTGTGTTCACTAGAAAGAAGGTAAGGATTGTTTCTAGTGCTAATGCCTGATAAACGGTAATTGTGGTCTGGTCAAATTGCGTTGCTCCTAATCCGCTTGCACTACCACCAAGTACAAATGATAAGGCTGCAGCTCCCAGGATTCCTCCTGCAAATTGCATTATCCAGTAGTTTATTGCTGTAGCAATCTTTATTTCTCCTGCTATAAGTAATCCGAATGTGACTGCTGGGTTGATTTGAGTACCACTGTGATGGCCGTAGGCATATGCTAAACCAATAATTACCAATCCATGTGCTAGCGCAACAACTATTAGATCTCCACCTATTGCTGCTGCTCCTGCACCTATAAAAATTAGTGCAAATGTACCAATCAGTTCCGAAATTGATGCTCTGAGATTCATGCTTTGATTTCTCCTAGATTGTGTTGGCTATTCATCCGATAACAAGTGTAAGTCCTTGCATGTACTGTATGTTATGTCTGTCATTGATAATTGTACTAATAACTATGATGTTGGTGTTTACGCAAGTATACTTCCCACAAAGTTTTGGAATCCTCGTACATAGTCACTTGCTTGCATTGCACGCTTACCTGGCGCTTGGATCTGTTGCAAGTTAAGTAAACCGTATCCCGTTCCTATTACGATATTCTTGCTTAGATACATTACTTTGCCAGGTTGTCCCGAACCTGCGATAGCCTGTACCTGTAATATCTTCACGCG
>DCAJ01000009.1:20768-28269 GCA_002311455.1 Anaerolineales bacterium UBA1136
GGATATATAAGCTGGTAACGTTCTACGCAAGAGATCTCCACCTAGAATTGCTAGAGAGTCGGTCAGTGTGCCAGTGGTATGATCTGATCGAATGGATATTTCTTGCTGGGATAGTAATGGTCCAGTGTCCATGCCCGCGTCCATTTTCATTATTGTAACTCCAGTGTGTACGTCGTTAGCCATTATGGCAGCAGCTATAGGAGATGCTCCTCGATGTCTTGGTAAAAGCGAAGTATGAACATTTATACAACCCTTTGTGGGTAGGTTGATGATGGCGTTGCCAAGTAACTGTCCGTAGGCAGCTACAACAATTACATCTGGGGCCCATTGGTTGATTTCATTAATCACCTCAGGTTCATTGATCTTGTTGGGTGTTATAACCGGGAGTTGAAATTTCTGAGCTGTGATGTTAACTTCACTAGGTCTTAATTTGCGACCACGACCCGATGGTCTATCAGGTTGCGTCACTACACCGATCACATCATGCTCTTTTAGAAGCGTCGATAGACAATTGGAGCCAAATTTGGGTGTTCCCATAAATACAACACGAGCCATAATATTATTGTAACGTCCACAGTAATAAACTACAATGCTCATATTGAGTGTAAAGACTATGGATAAGAAATGGATATTGGCTGATGCTATGCCTGCGGATCACCGGACCAAGCTACATCGCTGGCAATCGGAACCAGTGCTGCAGCAGTTGTTTTGGAATCGTAATCTGAAGAGTGAGGAAGAGGCTATGGAGTTTGTGCGTCACCAGGTTTCGCACGATGCTGATCCTTATAAGCTAGCTGGCATGGCTAGCGCAGTGGATCGCATATTGACCGCGGTTGATGCTGGACAACTTATAGCTATTTATGGAGATTATGATGTAGATGGCGTGACCGCAACTTTGGTGTTGAAGCAAGGCCTAGAGGCCTATGGTGCCAAGGTTGTTACTTACATTCCTGATAGGCATCTTGAAGGGTACGGTGTTCATAGCTTTGTATTGGAAAAATTAGCTAATCAAGGAGTTGATCTCGTCATTACTGTTGATTGCGGAATATCTGCGTTGGCAGAAGTGAAAAAAGCTAGTGAATTGGGCATGGATTTTATTATTAGTGATCATCATCAAATTGGTTCTGAACTACCGGAAGCTTTAGCAGTTATAAATCCCAATCGCTCTGATTGTGAATATCCGGAAAATATATTGTCTGCAGTAGGAATTTCATACAAGATGGTAGATGCTCTTTGGAGGAATAGGCTTCCTGAGAATAGTGACAAGTCCGTTTCTGATTTCCTTGACCTTGTGGCATTGGGTACAGTTGCAGATCTTGCTCCTCTGATTGGTGAGAATCGGTTTATGGTCCAAGCGGGCTTGGAAATTATTAATACTAAACCTAGGTTAGGAATAAAGGCATTGCTAGGAGTGTCACGGAACAAAGGTTCCGTATCTGCTCAAACTATAGCATTCCAATTAGGTCCCCGTATCAACGCCGTTGGGAGGATTGGAGATGCAACTCGTGCGCTGAACCTGCTTGCTACTGAGAATGTTCAGGAGGCAATTGAGCTTGCGCAAGAGTTAGAAAAATACAATCGTGACCGTCAACGAATGACCCGCGATATGACTTCTAGGGCAATGGAGTTATCCAGACAAACATATGGCGAGGGCGACTTTCATATTCTTTTTGCAGAGCATGAAGATTTTCATAACGGTCTTGTCGGTCTAGTAGCTGCAAGGCTCTCTCAAAGCTACTATCTGCCTGCAGTTGTGGGTCAGAGGAAAGAAGGTTATATTACTGGTTCTGCACGGAGCATAGCGGAATTTCATATTTCTAATGCGTTTATGGAGTGCTCTCATTTGCTTGACCGATATGGTGGGCACGCAGCTGCAGCTGGTTTCACTATAAAAGAGGAGAACTGGAATGAGTTTGTCGAGCTATTGGAGAATATTGCTGCAGATAACCTGAAGGGTGTGGATTTAAGACCTGCTTTACATATTGATGCTGAGGTCACAGTTTCTGATATTACAGATAGGCTTGCTAGTCAGCAAGTTTTTTTCGAGCCATCTGGCACAGGAAATCCTCAGCCGCTTTTCTTGTGGCGTGGTGCACGTCTACTTAGTAAGCAGAAAGTGGGTAAAGGTGACAAACATCTAAAGCTAAAATTTGAAGGAGGACGCAATTCAGGCTTAGACGCTATAGGATTTGGTCTTGGTGATTGGTACGCTGATTTGGATAACAAGGTGGATTTAGTGTTTGCGTTAGAGTTTAATGAATGGAATGGTCAGAGGAATGAGCAGCTCAATGTGAAGGATATACGGTCTTTTGAGTAAAACGGAATGCTACGCTCCATAATACCAACATGGTTATACTTGTCCATAGTCCCACTTGCCAGCTTCGCGGTTTATACTGAAATATTACTTTGTGATTGCCCGCATCAAGTTCTATCGCAGAAAACAATCCATTTGAGCTGACTATATTTGTCGGGTTTCCATCAACAGTAGCCTGCCAACCAGGGTAGGCGGTTTGAGCTAATATAAGTTTAGATGGGTCTGCATTATTGGTGTCAATTTCTACTTCATGTGCTCTGTATTTTCGAATCGCTGTCTTGCCAATTGTTTTTGTATCCTCGTTAAGTGGTAGTCTAGCCACCATATATGCTGGTGGGAATACATTCAAGTTCTCATACACTTTCACGTCCCCTGAGTGCGCAAGTCGGTAAGATCCTAGAGTGAGCGTTTCGAATGTGTTTGTACGTTCATCTATCAAAGCAGCTCCAGTTAGCTTCAAACTGTTATTTGTGCTTTCAATTTCGATGGATTGCAAATGCATTGGTTCGTTCATTTGTAATCGTATTACGTTTGATGTTATTATTGATGGAATAGTTAGAGAATGTGTCTCACCATTTTTTCGTGTAAGGTGTACGTTTCCAAACGATTCATGCCCAGATTGTGACGATTCCATGATTAATCCTATAGTGGTAGCTTGAAAATTAGGTGAGGTCGATATGTTTGTGGATTCAAAAGGTTCTAGCTCAATCTCAATCTGTAAGTCATAAAATACGTTGTCAATCCAGATATCATCCAGCTTATCAGTTATCAGCCAGCGTGTATTAGTGATGTTTAATATCCAGTTCGGTGGTGTGTCTACAATATTTTCACGCATGCGACCATCTTCAGAAATATTCATGTCAGGCAATATCTTAGAAAAGAATTGCGCATAGGAACGTAATGGAAGTATGCCGCCATCATAACCATCCAGAGAGGGGATTTGCCAAACCTGAGAAAGATTGGGAGCAAGTACTGATTTCGCTTTTGCAGCATTAATAGCTATGTTTATCGATGAATCTGATAGCGTCTTGTTTAGTCTTTGACGTATCATTGCTAAATCTCCAGGGTCAAATAGTAGGTTCGAGAAGGATAATACTCTACCCATGTTGGATTGTTTGTCACGGTGTACCAGTAGTGGTGTCATTGGTGCGCGAATGTCGTAATATGCATCTGGTGTGGTGAGGTCATTGATCGGTAAATTCAGTGAAGCAAGGCCTATTTCAATGGTAATCAGTAATGAAAGGAATGTAGTACGAACTCTGTGCAGACTTGGCGTCAGGGTGAGTACTGAGATTGCTAGGAAGATTATCCAAAAATATAGGTCAACTGAATCTGGTTGGGGTAGCGGTCCGGTTTCGCCTGGAGGTATGTAATTAGTAGACAAATAGTTTAGTGTAACAAGGACTAATACAGATAGACACGTTAGTAGTATTTGCGGAGCGTATTTTTTGTGTGATTGTATTCTTAGTGATTCGTATCCAGAACCAGCTAATAATGCGGCACCTAATGCCCACAATACAAGCCATCTGGCTGGAACTCTAAACAGGTTAAAACCAGGTGCAAACTTGGTTAATATCCAATATAGTGGATTATATGATCCCATTGCCAGTACAATGCCGATGAGAGCTAGGATAAGTGCAGGTAGGATGATGCTTTGCTTTTCCTTGTGTGATAGTTGGTAGCATCCCAATATTGCCAACATTAGTGCGGTAATTCCCAAATAACCTATGAACTCAGTGAATACTGGACGTACATATGCTGGCAGCAGTACGTGTCCTAGCATCTTAGGGTGTACTGAAAATGAAAGTGCGTCAGGCATGGGTAGGCCACTACTTCGCAGAGAAAGTTGTGACAGCTCAAAAGCCGGAATGATTTGAGCCGCAGCTATGAGTAAGGCCGATATGATGCAAACAAATATTGGTATGAGGATGCGCACATATACTGCAGCTATTGCAAACCATGACTGAGTACTGTGAGACGACGAATGTTCAATCTTGCAAGTCACTAACGTACAAGACCATACTATTACAGCTAATATAGATATGAAACTGGATTGCGTGTGACCTGCTATCAACTGTAGGGCTAGTAGCATGGAGAATATCAGACCATTCCGTATTAGTTTATTTTGTCTTCTTACATCTTGGATCAGTTTATGTGCAGCTAGCAATATCCAGGGGAGCCATGCTAGGGCCTGAAGTTGGTTTACCTGCTCTACTTTCGCAGTCATGTGACCTCCGAGTGCAAAGAGTAGAGCTGCAACAATGGCTGAACTTTTGGATATACCTAGGGCATGAAGTGCAAGTCTATAGGTACCAAATGCTGCTATCCAGAGGTGAGTGACAATAGCTATTTTTACTGCATTAGTAGTGCTAAATGGCGTGAGCAACCAATTTGGTGGGTAAAGTACACCAGCTTGAGGATTAGCCAAAAAAGGGGATCCCATAAAAATATATGGATTCCATAGTGGTATCTGTCCGGAGAGAAATGCGCGCGCGCGATGCTCCCAGTACGGATAAATGTAATAAAGTGTATCTCCACGAGCTAGGATCAAATCAGTAAATACTAGTTTCCATAGTAATATGATTACTACTGAAGCTATGGTAAATGCTGGCATGTACCGTCTGATTTTATTTAACATTGGTGGTAGTGTTCCTCGATATTAGTTATATGGAAACTAATTAATAGGTGATACACAGAAGGATTATAGCTGAGGTTACACAGTAGCAATTTTTGGGAATTGCTACTGTGTAGTTGTGCTGTGTTATGACTCGATCTTGGTCCACTTCTGGCGTTGTGTCAGCCTTTCAAGTAGATCTTGAACATAGGATGTTGTCTTCTCTGGTGCGAAATCAAATTCGTATCCTTCTACGGAAATTGTGTCTGCAATTTTTCCTGCATCAAATCTCAATCCTGTGAACTTAGATGGTGGTTGAGATATTAACCAGACAAAAGCGGGAGCAAGGTGGATAGGATCTGTCCACTTGCTTTGCTCTGCATCTGACATTGCTTCAGCCTCTTTTCTTGTAACTGATGTAGGTTTGATATGCTTTCCTGGACCCATTGTGTTAACTGCTATATTCTGAACTTCAGATTCCATGGCAAGTGCTTTAGTGAATCCTTCTAGAGCATGCTTAGAGGCACAATAAGCCACTTCATTTACAAATCCTAACAGACTAGCCCTGCTGGCTATTGATACGCAGTGTCCACCTCCATCGCGTTTAAGTAGGTCCCAGGAAGCTTTGATAGTATTGTATACACCTGTTAGATTTGATTCTAAAATACCTTTCCATATTTCAGATGAAGTATTTTCAAATGAAATTAGAGGCATGGTTGCAGCGTTGCAAATTACTGCATCGAGTTTCCCCCATTTGTTTTCTGTCTGGTTAACTGCATTCTCCATATCATCGAGGTCTCTTACGTCAGCGACAATAGACAGAGATTCATTACCATATTGATTGACATCTTTGGTAGTCTGTTGCATCTCATCAGTGTTAATATCAACAATGGTTACACATGATCCCGCATATGCTAGTCCGCGAGCAATTCCGGCTCCTAGGCCACGTCCAGCTCCGGTAACTATTATTACTTTTCCGTCTAATCTCATCTGGTCCTCATAAGATGTGCCGTTATTATATACCTGTATTACTATTTGCTCTGAAGTAAATACTCATCAGGTACAACATGTCTATGAGAATGGGATTTTAAGTCTATATATCCTTTTGATGGAGATCTGGTTGTAGCTTTTAGAGGATCTGATTTTTCGAAAAACGACGTTTTTCTCTTGAGGAAAAGTCTGTATGCTTGATGGAGTATGCGCAATTTAGTAAGTAACACTGAGACACCTATGCTTGGTAATGACTTTAGGAGGTTGCTAGTCGTCAGAGAGATAAGTTCGCCGACAAATCTGCTGGTCATGATTTGATGTTCTTCCTGTCCAAAAAGTTTAGCTAATATTTTCATATGTTTTACCTTTGCGTATAAGACAGATCACAGACAAACGGTTGTTTGCATTGCGAATGGTGTGGGGTTTTGTATAAGATAATTCCGGCCTATAAAATGGTATAGAGCTATCCGAAATTACAGCTGAAATTAGAGCTATGGTACAGCTATGGTATAGAGCTATCCGAAATTACAGCTTATGATTATACTTCTAGAAGCCGAATTTGTGCTACATTTATCCAATTCTTCATAGTAATAATGGTTGCTATTTAACCACATATGGCTAGCATATGAATAAATTTACCGTTTTTGAAGTACTGGAAATAACCGCAAACGCAAGAAGTTTGTACGGAGCTGATTTACGGAGTATGGATTTCAGCAACGCAAACTTGAGCTATGCTGCTCTAGCATGGACCAATCTTTGCGAGACTGATCTAAGGGCAGCTGACTTAAGAGGGGCTGATTTAAGGGGGTCAGACATGAGCACGGCAAATCTTGTGGAGACTATACTGTATGAGTCAAAGTATAACAATGCTACCAGATGGCCTGATGGATTTGATCCTCAGGAAGCTGGAGCTGTGCTAGTTGAATATTGACTTATCGCAAAATCTTACTGCATAGCAAGTTTTGTGGTCTATATCTCTAGATTTTCGATTGATGGTACATTTAGTATAAAATCATACGTTTGGGGCAAACGTACATTCCAACATCAGGGAAATAGCGTGTTTTTATAGTAATAATTGATACGAGCAATAACGATTTGAAATCAAAATTGGGACATGACTTAGGTTCGTTAGATTTGTCTTCAAATCTAACAAGTATGGTTGAGGATGCTTTGACGCCCAAGGTATTGGAGCTTGTTAGTGTTATTAGCGTTAAGGCTGATGAGCATGATGCTGTGTTGTACATTGTGGGTGGATTTGTGCGTGACCTTCTTTTAGGACGGTTAAGTGTGGATTTCGATTTAATTATAGATGGAGATGCTATTGAACTAGCTGAAGAACTAGCATCTGAGTATGGCGGTCAGGTTACTGTGCACCGTCGCTTTGGAACAGCAAAATGGTATTTGTCTGAGAATATTTCATCAGAGACTGGTTTGCATGCATTAGATTTGGTGTCAGCGCGTAGTGAGTCCTATGAGAGGCCATCACAACTACCGGATGTTAGGCCTAGTAGCATTAGATGGGATTTACAACGTAGGGACTTTACGGTTAATACGTTAGCTGTAAATCTGTCTTCTGATAATTT
>DCAJ01000009.1:28297-29339 GCA_002311455.1 Anaerolineales bacterium UBA1136
GAATTGGTTGATTACTGGGGTGGCTTAGATGATCTAAAGGAAAGACGTTTGCGGGTACTACATTCACGTAGTTTCATAGATGACCCTACTCGTATTCTTAGGGCGGTACGACTGGAGCAGCGTCTTGGTTTCAATATAAGTGATGAGACTCTTGAGCTCATGTTAGCTTCCCTGTCATTATTGGATGATGTGAGTGGTGATAGGGTTAGACGTGAAATAGAAAGGGTATTCCGTGAGGAGATGCCCGAGGAAGTATTGTCACGGTTGGATGATATAGGTATTGCTGGAGCTATCCATAGTGCTATGGTTGACAATGTGGGAAAGTGGCTTAAGACAAAGTTTGTTTTAGCCCGCGACTACAGGCTATTATCAGATATAGTCCCTATTTATTTTGGTTTGTGGATGTATAGGCTCAGTGGTGATGAAGTCGAATCAATATGTGACCGTCTTCAAGTATCTACAAATATTGAGCAGAGCTTGAGACAGATTGTTAAGGTGAAGGCAGTTTTGTCTAAATTAGATGCTTCTGCGAAACCAAGCGTCATTGTGCGTAATTTGGACAATCTTTCAGATATTGCTGTGGATGTACTAGCGCTGGCTGTAGACGATCAGAATATACGCAATAACATTGAACGATTTCGTGATGAGCTTAGGTTTGTTAAACCTATGGCCAATGGTAGAGACTTGATGGAATTAGGCGTGTTACCTGGGCCTGGCCTTGGAAGGATATTGTTTAGGCTGAAAGAAGCGTGGTTAGATGGTGCTATAACCAATGTAGAGGAAGAAAACAATCTAGTTAAGTTGTTGGTTGCCGAGGAAGAACAGAGTGAACAGTAAATTATGCACGACGTAAGTGTAAATCTCGGTTCTTTGTGATACAGTCCGGTCGCAATAGCAGCTATTTGACAAGAGCAACTAAATAGATATAATAAAGCTGTGTTACAGATAAGTTATCAGGTGAAACAGTTGATTTGCATGTGTACCGAGCGGGGGATCTGACCCACCGCTCGCTCTAGGTTAATCAAACCATGACGTCCGGCTG
>DCAJ01000009.1:29399-32419 GCA_002311455.1 Anaerolineales bacterium UBA1136
TAATTGTCTAATGGAAAAAGGGGATGTCATGAATACAGTTCAGGTAGACAAAAAACTTGATTGCAGTGGGATGTTGTGTCCCATGCCAGTAGTCCTTACTACTAAGGCTATTAAGGAGTTGGAGGTTGGGCAGGTATTGAAGATGATCGCCACCGACCCCGGGGCGCCGCCCGATATGGAGGCCTGGTCGCGCCAGACCGGTCATGAGATGTTACAGTCAATTGAGGAAGAAGGCACTTATATCTTCCACTTCCGACGAACCAAATGACTGCCACAGGAGACTAATTATGTCCAAAACTGAATCCGATACCCCGAACCGGCTAGCGCTGATTGCCAGCAAAGGCACACTTGACTGGGCATACCCGCCTTTCATTCTTGCTACCGCCGCGGGCGCGATGGGCTGGGAAGTGGGCGTGTTCTTCACCTTTTACGGACTGACGCTGCTCAAGCATGACATTGAGGCGGAAGTTAGCCCGCTGGGCAATCCGGCTATGCCAATGAAAATGCCATTTGGCCCGGAAGGCTTCCAGAACATCAACTGGTCCATACCGCAGGCGGCGATGTCCATCCCCGGTTTCAACAGCGTTGCCACCGGCCTGATGAAGCAGACCTTTAAGAACAAGGGCGTTGCCGCTGTTGGCGAGCTCCGCGATACGGCCGTGGAACTAGGAGTGGATCTTATTGCCTGTCAGATGACGATGGATGTGTTCGGTTTCAAGCGCGAAGATTTTATTTCGGGCTGCCAAATCGGTGGCGCGGCCACTTTCCTGGAATATGCCGCCGGCGCGGAAGTCTCACTGTTCGTCTGAAATAAAGACCACATTTCGGCATGGAGGTGGCAACTTGACAAGGGCAGGAAGAATTATTACTAAAGCGCCAGCCGCGAGGCTGGCATGGCAGCCAATCCTGGCGCTGCTGGCTTTTGCAGGCTCTATGATGGTAGCAGTGTGGGCCGGCCAGATTGGCTCCGATTTGTCCGTCTTCTGGCTGATGGGAATGGCCTTCGGTTTTGTGTTACAGCGCAGCCGTTTCTGTTTTGCCTCGGGCTTCCGTGACTTGTTCCTGTTACGCGACGGACGGGTGATGAAGGGTATCATCGCTGGCATGGTCGTGGCCACCGGTGGTTTCACTCTGGTTATGAGCGATATATTGCCCAACGCTCGCCTGGACTTAGTCGCGTATCAAGCTCACGTGTCGCCGCTTGCCCTAGGTCTGGTGGTCGGAGGGCTTGTTTTCGGGCTTGGCATGGTCCTCGCCGGCGGTTGTGTTTCCGGATCGATATATCGTATGGCCGAGGGCTACTTGGGTTCCTGGGTGACCTTCGTCGGCATTATGACCGGGCTGGTGGTAGTTGGGCACACCTGGAACTGGTGGTGGCGTATGGACATCGGTTTAGCTCCGCGGCTATGGCTGCCCAACCTGGCAGGATATGGTAGTGCCATGGCTGCGACGTTGGTGGCCCTTGTCGGAGCCTACATCTTTATACTGTGGTGGGAGTCGCGTGGGGGGCTGGTCATTCCCTATCGCCCCGCTACCGAGCCCCCGGCCGATACCTTCGGCGAAAAGCTGCGCCAGAGTTACCGAGCCATCTTTGTACACGGTTGGCCAGCGACCACTGGAGGGCTCGTGCTCGGAGCCCTCAACGTGTACATGTATTCCTACGAGCACCCCTGGCGCATCACCGGCGAGATAAGCGTCTGGGGCAATGCCTTGGCTGCTCGGCTCGGCCTAGCGCAGCCGCCTTTATTGGGAATAGAGACACTGACCGGATGCACCATGGGCGGGTCACAGTGCGGCTTACTCAATCACATGGCCTTGTCCAACTTGGGCCTATTTACTGGAGCGCTGGTGGCCGCTCTGCTGGCCCAAGAGTGCAAGCTGCGCGTTCCGCGGAAGAAAGTACGCTACTTCCAGTCGCTTGGCGGTGGCCTTCTCATGGGCTATGGGGCGGGACTAGCTGTAGGTTGTACCGTTGGCGCCTTCTTCTCCGCCATACCCTCGCTAGCGGCCAACGGCTGGATATTCGCGATAGCGCTAGCCGGAGGTGCCTTTCTAGGTACGAAGGCCTTGCGCTGGTTACCATAAAGGAGACTGAGGTATGACGATGAAATTGGACGCTCGGGGTGAAATTTGCCCCTACCCGATGATGAAGGCCGTAGAGGCCATGCGTGCCCTACCAGATGGCGAGGTGCTCGAGGTCTACACCGATCACTCACCCTGTCTTGAGACGATTCCGACCCAAGCGGAGCGTCTGGGATTTGACACGGCCATCGAAGAAACCGGTTCGCCTGAGTGGCGCATCACGCTAACGAGGAAGGAAAGTACCCAATAGCTATGACACGGGACTACCCACAGGCTGATTTGCTGGTTACAGCCGATTGGCTGGCCGCGCGGCCAGAGAAATCTGGGCTGCACATTGTTGACGTGCGCCAGTCCATTCCGCAATACAGGATCGGATATCCCTGGGGCCACATCCCGGGCGCCATACATCTTGATCTAAAGCAAGTTTTCAACGGTCGGGTCAGCGGCGTGCCCGGTAGCCTGGGGTCACCTAGTGAAGTAGCGGCCGTGTTGAGTCGCGCCGGATTAACGCCCGGTGAGGCAGTCGTTGTTTACGACAGCGACGGTGGTCCGGCTGCGGCACAAGCCTTCTGGTTGCTGGAGGCGCTCAGCTTCTGCGACGTGATTCTTCTAGAGGGCGGGTTCGCCGCTTGGCACGCGGGCGGACACCCAATTAGCACTCAAGTGCCGGTGATCGACCCTGTGCAGCTACCGGGTGCGCCGGATACAAATAGGCTGGCAACACTTGATTGGATTTTGAAACACCTCGATGACCCAGAGCTAGCACTGGTGGACGCACGCTCATCTGCTGAGTATGCGGGCGGGCACATTCCCAACGCGGTATTACTGGCTTGGGACGAAAGTCTAGATGCTAGCCCGATCCCGTGCGTCCGTGATGCGAATACCCTCCGGGCCCCCATATGACAAGAGGGCGTTTCTAAAGAAAAAAAATGAGTTGT
>DCAJ01000078.1:0-194 GCA_002311455.1 Anaerolineales bacterium UBA1136
AAAATTATGTCAACTGCAAAACTTGTGCCTGATAGGGGAGCTTGGATGGAGTTCGAGACTAAGAAAAGCGACTATATTACTGTCAAATTCAACCGTAAGAGAACAATACCTATTACGGTAATTTTGAGGGCAATGGCGGCTATTGATGATGGAATGGAAAAATCAGTAATAAAGGATGGAACAGATGAGGAATT
>DCAJ01000078.1:412-630 GCA_002311455.1 Anaerolineales bacterium UBA1136
ATTTTTTCGACGTATGCGTCCTGGAGATCCTGCTACATTGGATAACGCTCGTGAATTCATGGAACAACAGCTTTGTGACCAACGTAGATATAATCTGGCCAGAGTAGGACGATATAAATTAAATCAGAAGTTGGGGCATGGAAGACATGTACCTCTTACCCAGAGGACAGTTACAACTTATGATCTTGTTCAGTTGATAAGAAGAATGATTGATATTA
>DCAJ01000078.1:697-4132 GCA_002311455.1 Anaerolineales bacterium UBA1136
GATGATATTGATCATTTGGGAAATAGAAGGGTTAAAACAGTGGGTGAGCTTGTGCAAAACAAGCTTCGAGTAGGATTAAGAAGGATGGAGCGCGTTGTACGAGAACGGATGTCTATTCGAGACCAAGAAACGCTGTCACCTATCAACTTAATTAATATCAGGCCAATTGTGTCAGCTGTGAGGGAATTTTTTGGTTCAAGTCAGCTTTCTCAGTTCATGGACCAGACAAACCCACTAGCTGAGCTCAGGCACAAACGTACACTGTCTGCGCTAGGTCCTGGTGGACTTCGTAGAGAAAGGGCTGGTTTTGATGTAAGAGACGTACACCATTCGCATTACGGTCGGATTTGCCCAATAGAGACACCAGAGGGACCCAATATTGGTTTAATAGGTAGATTAGCTTCTTACGCTAAAGTGAATCCTTTTGGTTTTATTGAGACCCCATACCGTAAGGTAGTAAAAGAGATGAAAGCTAATGACAAGGCATTGATTGGTCGTACTGTGCGAGAGAATGTACACGATCCGAAAACTGGACGCGTATCGACTAAGGTAGGCACAGTGGTGGATTCTCAAATCTTTAAACGCTTGGAAAAATTTGGTGGCAAACATAAGATCAAGGTTATACCATTCGTTTCTGATAAGGTGGTATACCTTTCTGCAGATATGGAAGATAGTTATGTGATAGCACAGGCTAATGCTCCATTGAATACTAATTCAGAATTTGTAAAACCAAGAGCGTCCGCTAGGGCCCACTCTAAGTTTATATTTGCGGTTCCGGAAACGGTGGATTTCATGGACGTGGCTCCTAGGCAGATTGTAGGAATATCAGCATCTTTGATACCATTTCTGGAGCACGATGATGCTAATCGTGCTCTCATGGGTTCAAATATGCAGGCTCAAGCGGTTCCACTTTTGCGACCAGAGGTACCGATAGTATCTACAGGGATGGAGTCTGCAGCTGCTTTGGACTCTGGTCAGTTAGTTCTTGCATCTGGTAATGGTGTGGTAACCAGTGTTACCGGAAGTGCAATAGTGATCAAACAGAAAGGTAAGGAACAAACCTATCCACTCCGAAGGTTCTCTCGTTCAAATCAGAGTACGTGTATTGATCAAAGACCTGTTGTGGATAAGGGGCAAAGGGTAAAAGATGGTGATGTCATCGCTGATTCATCAAGCACTGAAGATGGAAAGCTTGCTCTTGGTCAAAACGTACTTGTCGCCTTCATGTCTTGGGAAGGATTTAATTATGAAGATGCCATAGTGGTGTCAAGTAGACTGGTGCGAGAGGATCGTTTTACCTCTATGCATGTTGAAAAGCATGAGATAGAGGCACGTGACACAAAATTAGGTCCTGAGGAAATTACGTATGATATACCAAATGTTGGTGAAGAGACACTCAAAGACCTAGATGAAACAGGCATCGTACGTATAGGAGCGGAAGTTGGTCCAAACGACATATTAGTTGGTAAGATCACTCCTAAAGGTGAAAAAGAATTGTCGCCTGAAGAAAAGCTCTTGCGCGCAATTTTTGGTGAGAAGGCTAGGGAAGTAAAAGATTCTTCATTGCGACTTCCTCATGGTGAAAGGGGCAAGGTAGTAGGTGTTAGAGTATTTTCTAGAGATGAACATAACGATCTTAAGGCTGGTGTAGATAAGATGGTGCGCGTATCAGTAGCTCAGCGACGCAAGCTTACTGCCGGCGATAAAATGGCGGGTAGACATGGTAACAAGGGTGTAATATCGAGAGTAGTACCTGAGGAAGATATGCCATTCTTGGAGGATGGTACACCCGTGGATATTATATTAAATCCATTAGGTGTTCCTGGTCGTATGAACATTGGGCAAATCTTTGAGACACATTTAGGATGGGCGGCCCAGAGACTTGGATTCCGGGCCATTACACCTGTGTTTGATGGTGCTAGTGAGGGCGAAATCGAAGCCGAACTAGCTCGTGCTTGGCTTATAGACAGAGCTTGGACGGAGATGAGTAATAGTGCATGGGAATGGATAGGCCAGCAAGGCATTGATCCTGAAATGATACAGGATGATCATGAGGCTACTAAAATGTACCTTGCACATATTTCTGGAAATCGATTTGACAGTGGTGAGCTCGTCAATATAGACGAAGCTCGTAGGTTGGCGCTAAGTATTTGGCTGCAAGACAGAGGATACGTTCCAAGTAAAATCATAGTGCTGGAAGACAGTGATTTGAATTGGAGTGAGAAGGATGAGGCTGACCGTGCAGCGACTCGGCTGTGTTTAGAGACATGGTTGTCGGATAATGGAGTAAAGAAGGCTAATAAGCTTGATGGTGAAGCTTTGTCAGCTAAGGCACATGAGGTAATGCAAGATACTCATAGACCAATACCAACTCTTGGCAAGATGGTTGTCAGGGATGGTATAACTGGAGAGCGCTATGATAAATCGGTGACCGTTGGTGTAATTCATATGCTCAAATTGCATCACTTGGTTGAGGATAAGATTCATGCCAGGTCCACAGGCCCCTACTCACTAGTGACTCAGCAACCTCTTGGTGGAAAAGCACAATTTGGTGGCCAAAGATTTGGTGAGATGGAGGTATGGGCATTGGAAGCTTACGGTGCATCACATACACTACAGGAAATGCTTACTGTAAAATCGGATGATGTGTTAGGTAGGGTAAAAACATATGAAGCAATTGTTAAAGGTGAGGAGATAGAGGAGCCCGGCATACCTGCTTCGTTTAGGGTATTAGTGAAGGAAATGCAGAGTCTTGGCCTTGCTATTGAGGCAGAGACAGATACTGGTGAGATGATTGAGTTTGGTAAGGATGAAGACCGTCGTAGGGCTCCCAAATTGGGGGGTATCGGTTTGTTGGATTTTCGAGGAAAAAAGTAGTTGAGAAATTGGTAAAGAAGGTTAGGTATATTGTCTTGACGTACATACTTCAAGATGGTAAAATTTCGTGTTAGGTTTTAAATACGGTCGATTGTAGTCGGATCAGCTCATAAATTGGTTTGCCTGTGGTCGAATAGAATAGAGAATAATCATGCGAGGTCATCGTGGAAATAGTAACGGTGACCTCGCTCACTGCAGCGAGTAAGGTTAGAAGTGGGGTAAAATGTGCCTACAATAAATCAACTTGTACGAAAGGGTCGGAAGACCAAGCAGAAGAAAAGTACGGCTCCAGCTTTGCAGTATACTTTTAATACCAAAAAGCAACGTCGTTCTCGTCAGGCTAAAGGTGCTCCACAGAAGCGCGGTGTTTGTACGATTGTTCGTACTCAGACTCCTAAAAAACCAAATTCGGCTTTGCGTAAGGTAGCTCGTGTACGTTTGACTAATGGTCTAGAGGTCACGGCGTATATACCAGGAGAGGGGCACTCCCTGCAAGAACATTCAGTAGTTTTAGTTCGCGGTGGTCGCGTTAAGGATTTACCAGGAGTTCGTTATCAT
>DCAJ01000078.1:4243-7002 GCA_002311455.1 Anaerolineales bacterium UBA1136
AGGAATGCCTAGTTATGGGATTTAAGTTGTTGAGTGGTAAGTAAACTGGATATTATCAATGGCACGTCGTAATAAGGCACAGCGTCGGACCGTTGTACCTGACTCTAGATATGGGAGCAAGCAGGTTTCTATGTTTGTGAATCGGATGATGAAAGCTGGTAAAAAGAGTGTTGCTACTAGAATAATGTACGATGCGTTTGACATAATGGCAAAAAAGGGTGATGTGGATGCGATTGAGCTATTCTCTAAGGCATTAAGGAACGTATCTCCATCGGTAGAAGTTAAGCCTCGCAGAGTTGGTGGTGCTACATATCAAGTTCCGATTGAAGTTCTCCCAAGTAGGCGGGAAGCGTTAGCCATGCGTTGGTTGCTAGCGGCAGCGAGATCCAGAAGTGGTAAGTCTATGTCTGAAAAACTTGCAGGAGAATTGATGGATGCGGCTAACAACTCTGGTGGTGCTATGAAAAAACGTGAGGAAGTGCATCGGATGGCTGAAAGTAATCGTGCTTTTAGCCATTATCGTTTCTAGAGGTAGGTACTATAGTAATGATCAGGAGTAGCTGGTGTTGAAACAGCTTAATTTAAGATTATGTCTAATGATAGGCCGCCTTTGGAGCGGGTTCGTAATATCGGGATTATTGCGCATATCGATGCGGGAAAAACTACATGTACTGAGAGGATCTTGTACTATACTGGTCGTACACATCGAATTGGAAATGTTGATGATGGTAACACTGTTACAGACTGGATGGAACAGGAGCGTGAACGAGGTATAACTATTACAGCCGCTTCTATATCGGCTGTATGGAATGAGCACCTTATCAATTTAATAGACACACCAGGCCACATTGATTTTACAGCTGAAGTTCAGCGATCGTTACGTGTATTGGATGGAGGAGTAGTGGTTTTTGATGCTGTTCAAGGTGTGGAGCCACAGAGTGAGACAGTGTGGCGTCAGGCAGATCGGTATGATGTCCCTCGATTGTGTTTTGTGAACAAAATGGATCGCGTTGGAGCTGATTTTAGCCGGTCGATAGAGATGATTCGTGATCGACTTGGTGCTAATCCAGTTGCCATGCAGATTCCAGTAGGAGCTGAGGCTGATTTTGTTGGTGTAGTAGATTTGGTCGAAATGCAGATGATTAGTTGGGGTGACGAGTTGGGAGCTCGGAGAGTTTATGAGGAAATTCCTGAAAATCTTCGCTCTGACGCGGAAATTGCTCGCACAGAGATGTTAGAAAGCGTATCTGAGCATGACGATGAATTGCTAGAAATGTTCTCTGAGGAGGTGGAACCAACCTTATTGGAGTTACGTGCTGGTATTAGGAGGGCTACTATAGCCAATGCTATTAGGCCAGTATATTGTGGTACTGCACTAAAGAACAAGGGGATACAACCAGTTCTTGATGCAGTCATAGATTATTTGCCTTCACCCATTGACGTTCCACCGGTAACTGGAATAAATCCAGTAGATGGTCAATCAGTTCAGCGTGAAGCAGATGATAACGGACCACTCTCGGCACTTGTCTTTAAGATTGTAAGTGATCCATACGTAGGAAGGTTAGCTTATTTCCGCGTATATTCTGGGCGTGTAGAAGCAGGGGCAAAAGTACAGAATACCACAAAGGGTAGGCGAGAAAGATTGGGTCGAGTTATCAGGATGTACGCAGACCGTAGGGAGGAAGTATCAGAAGTGTTGGCAGGCGACATAGCTGCGACTTTGGGTCTAAAGAATACCTTTACCGGTGAAACTTTATCCGATTTAAGTGAGCCAATAATATTGGAAAACATTGTATTTCCAGAGCCAGTTATATCGGTGGCAGTAGAGCCGAAGACATCTGGGGATCAGGATAAGATGGGTCTAGCATTACAAAAGTTGTCAGAGGAAGACCCGACATTTAGAGTTCGTTCTGATCAAGATACAGGTCAAACAATTATTTCCGGAATGGGCGAGCTTCATCTAGAAGTAATAATAGACCGCATGTTGCGAGAGTTTAAAGTACAGGCTAATGTAGGGAGGCCGCGAGTAGCCTATCACGAATCGATACGTAAATCTGTAGAGAAGGTTGATTATCGTCATGTCAAACAATCGGGTGGTCGGGGCCAATATGCACATGTTGTACTTAAGTTAGAGCCTGGCAAACCGGGATCAGAAATAACTTTTAGTAGTAAAATAGTTGGGGGTGTAATTCCAAAGGAATATATTAATCCAGTAGAACGGGGAATACGTAGTGCGGCGGAAACGGGTGTGCTAGCAGGATATCCTGTTACTGATGTAAGTGTCACCTTGTATGACGGTTCTTTCCATGAGGTTGATTCTAGTGAAATGGCCTTTCAGATAGCTGGCTCAATGGCTTTTCGTCAAGGTTTGTCTAGGGCAAAGCCAGTCTTGTTGGAGCCTATGATGAACTTAGAAGTAATAGTGCCAGAGGTGTATATGGGTGATATTATAGGTGAACTATCTGGGCGACGGGCATCAATAGGTGGTATGGAATTGCGACCAGGAGGAGTACAGTCTATAAGATCCACTGCTCCATTAGCAGAGATGTTTGGGTATGCCACAGCACTTCGTTCTAGGACGCAAGGGCGCGGTGTGTTTTCGATGGAGTTTAGTCGATATGATAAAGTGCCTGATGCAGTGTCTGAGGCCGTGGTTAAAGGATCTATGTAAAAAGGTGAGCATCAGAGTTTATTGTGATTGTTGTAAGTACAGTTTTGTAGATTTTGTAGTAAGGAGGTAAAAACAATGGCAAAGGAAA
>DCAJ01000051.1:0-1962 GCA_002311455.1 Anaerolineales bacterium UBA1136
TAGGGGGCCGCTTCATTGGGGATTGTTTGTGTATGAGGAACCTAGCAACATTAACAACCATCGCAATGAAATTGAGGAATATTACCATCCGGATAATCGTTTGCCGAAGTCTCAATTCGAAAGCGATGCTAGTTTTGCTGACTGTCTCAGGCTGGATGGTTATGATATCACCTATGATGTTGAAAGCGTTAGCATTACCACTAACTGGATCATGGACTATCAGATAAATAGTAATACTCAGAGAATTAATGCATTTATTGACAATGCTCTGGATTTGCAGCTAGATAAGAGATTACATAAACCTTATCATTTATTTGTACATATACTGAATGAGGATAGTGGTAAATTAGTGTATGGCCATGATGAATTGATCCTTGACGGCAATATGAGATCTGTTGATCAATGGACAAATCACGAAGTAGTTTCTCTGAAACACAGTCTCGCAATATCTGAGTTGCCTCCTGGAGAATACCAACTTGGGATAGGTATGTATGATTTTCAAACAGGGGAACGATTGAAAATAACCCAAGGTATTATTGCTGGACAAGATTGGTTGTTGCTTGACAATTTTATATTACGATAAAGCTTAGAATCGTAGGATGAGAGGTATGCCTAGTACGTTCAAGATATCTTGCTCGTGTTGGTCCAATTCTCTCAAAACGCTTTCATGTTCTACTAGAATGACAAGACAATCTGCATTTGCACACGCATCTGTCATAGTGGTAGGGAAATTCATTCCATCAACCAACGGGTCAAAATGGTTCACTTCGTAACCTTCTGATCTCAATAGTCTAACGATCTCAATAGAGGGACTCTCGCGTATATCTGCTGTGTTTGCTTTGTATGCTGCGCCTATAGCGACAATACGTGGCCCATCAATATTTTGTGTTGCAGTTTTGATTTGGTACACTATTTTGCGAGGCATTTCATCATTTATTACTCGAGCAGTATTGATAAGGCGCGAGTTTTGGTCGTTGACTTGTTGAATAAACCAAGGGTCAATTGGTATACAGTGACCTCCTACACCTATGCCAGGTGTGAGGATGTTTACTCGGGGATGGCGATTGGCTAGATTTATGGCTCCTTTTGCGTCAATTTGTAAAGACTGTGCCACAGAAGATAATTCATTAGCTAAAGCTATATTCACATCTCTATATGTGTTTTCGATTAATTTTACAAACTCTGCAGTGATGTCATCAGTAAGTAAAAGTTCCCCTTCTACAAATGAAGAATATACCGTGGCTGCCATATCTCGGCTGACAGAATCAGCTGCTCCGATTATTCGATCATTGTGGATGATTTCGTAAAAAATATCACCGGGCAGTATGCGCTCTGGACAGTGCGCCAGATGTATGTTGCTTCCTACTTTGAGCCCAGAACTTTCTATCAGTGGTGTCATTACCTTACGACAGGTTAGTGGAGGGACTGTCGATTCTAGAATAATCAAATTACCTTCACTAAGGTATGGAACAATTGAATTTGTAGCTTCAACTACCATTTTGAGATTTGCGGTTTTATTAGTTTTATCAAGTGGTGTGGGTACAGCAATGATGAATACATCAGCCTCACAGGGCGTAGATTGTGCCTTCAAGTTTTCGCGTACAGTAGGCTCATCCATAATTTCTTGCAATTGTTCACCTTTTACTAGGAGCACACCTTCATTGATGGCGCGGACAATGTTCTCGTCTATATCTACACCGATTACTCGGTGTCCGGCTTTAGCGAGCATGAGTGCCGCAGGAAGACCAACATAACCAGTTCCAATTACTACTATGTCGTTGGTTTGTAATTCATCTAATGTCATAGATTTCCTTCTGCCATTTAATAGTGAGTGGGATTCCCTCAGCTAAGTTGACTTGCGGTTTATGATTCAATTCTTTTTGCGCCTTAGTCAAGTCACCTTTCTTGTTACCTGTGTTGTGTTCTTCATATTTCTCGTACTGTACTTTGCTATCGTCTTTG
>DCAJ01000051.1:1989-20537 GCA_002311455.1 Anaerolineales bacterium UBA1136
CCAAATAATTTAGTATCATGTTAGATATAGTTTTTATGTCATGGTACTCAGTTCCTGCTATGTTATACACTTCTCCTGGCCTAAATATTTCTGGGAGACATATGTTGGCCAAGGTGCGTACTGTATCATCGATGTATGAAGAAGTGCGATGGTGATCAAGATATACGGTGTAGGGAATATTGTGTAGAGCTCGGTAGATGAACTGGCAAATTACACTTCGGTAGTTGGAGTACTGTTCCCCTGGTCCATAGGTGTTGAATAAACGCACTCGTACTGTTTCTGTGCTGAAACGTGCCGCTGAGTTCATGATTTGCATTTCATTGACCCACTTGGATATGGCGTAATCATTTAACTGTCTTATGGGATGTTGTTCTGGAACTTCTTCCGACATCAAGTGTTTCCAGTCCCCGTAGATTTCTGAACTACTACTGAAGCACATACGAAATTTATGTTGTTCCTGAAGTCGCAGCATATTTTTGGTACCAATAGCATTAGACTGCCATAGTTGATAATAATGGTCCTCACCATTTGTCCTGCCGAATTCCGCTGCAAGATGGTATACAAAGTCTGGCTTTACCGTATTTATAACATGTTCAACTTGCTGATAATTAGCAATATCACAACGTATATAGTTGAGGACGGATGCATGGGGTAAATCACATACCCACACTCGGTTCTCAAGTCTTTGTAGCTCTTGGCAGAGCTGGGAGCCGATAGCTCCCAATCCACCAGTGACTAGTATTTTCATAATTCTATATAATCCCTACTTGGTTAATTGTATGCTGGGCACGAGCAATCCAGGTATGTTTGCCTACATCAGTCCGAGCATTGGTAGCAATATGATGACCTAGTTCTGGACTGTTTATAAGCCGGCTGATAGCAGCATTTAGTGATATAGTGCTACCTGGAGATACTAACAGAGCGTTGTGCTCATCTGTGAGCAGTTCTCTTAGCATGGGTATATCGCTGGCTATGATTGGGCGGGAGGCAGCCATATATTCGAACAATTTCATTGGAGATGCCCAACTAGATGTATCTTCACCACTGGGAGTATAAACGTGTTTTTCATAAGGCATGATTAGTATATCGGACGCTGCCAAGTATAGCGGCACCCTTTCGGGAGCTTGATAACCTGCAAAATGCACATTGTGTGCGCCTAACGTTCGCGCTTTGTGCTTCCACTTACATACTTCTTCGCTATTATGTCCTCCCACAATCATTACTTTAACTGCTAATTTAGTAGCAGATTCAAACAAGATGTCTAATCCGCGGCCTTTATACAATCCGCCTACATACACTATCCATGTACCATGTTCCATGTTGAGTTGTTTGCGCGCGTCTTTTGCCGACATATTAGTATTAAATCTAGTTGTATCAACTCCACTAGGAGCAACCACTAATCTATTATGTGCGAATCCCATTTGATTTATATAAAGGTCTCTCAAGCTGTTGGTTATTGCTACAATCATTCCTCTTGGGTGTGATTGTAGCAATCTCAACATCAATCGTTCTTTGAGTGATGCTGGTTTTCCGTGAACTTCCACGATAGCATGCATTCCTAGCATCAATCCAAGAATTGGAGCTGTAACATCACGTCCGCGCGTATAGCATAGTATGCTTTTTTCGCGCTCCTTCAATATTGCCTGCAGTTGAAACATATCAAAAGGACGAGGACCATTACTGCGAGGCAGCTGCTTAATTTCAAAGTTTGGCAGTACGTTATAGTATTGCTGAAGACCAGTTGCTGACAAAATGCCATTATTTGGTTCTAGAGCAACTAATTTTACCTTAGCTCCTACAGATGCGAAGGCTGCGCACATTTGCATTACTTGGATACCACTCGCCTTAGTTGCTGGAAAAGTATGGCTTGTAATGTATAGGAGTTTTAGGTGGGTTTTGATTGCGTTCTCCCAGGCCACAGTCTTATGTCTGGTATTCTAGAAATGTACCACAAAATTAGAGCACTCCATACCCAATAATTTGTTACTAGTGCTATGGCAGCTCCAGTTGTACCCCAAATAGGTGTTAGGATAAATAGCAATCCTATCGTTACGACGGCACTTATAAGGTTGATTGACATAAGTTGACGAGCTTTACCCAAAGTGAGCATTAGTCCTGGAGCCCATATTAATGGTAGCCATATGTGCGTTAGCATAATGATATAGAAAATGGGCAATGCTGCGATGTACTCCTTACCAAATACCAGAGGCACCAGAGTTCCGGATATTGATAGAAATAGAGTTATTGAAATTGCCATTGCTATTATCATCCAACGTGTTATGCTTCCAACAAATTTTGGTATGTACTCACTTCCGCGCTCATGGTATAGCTTTGCAAGCTCTGGATATATGGCAGAATAGATTGGATTACTTAGTCGACTTACATATGTGGCTAACTGTTTGCCCATCTTATACAATCCGATGCTGTTTATATTGACGAACAATCCTAGTATAACTACATCAGCCTTTTCTGTAGCAACTTTTCTGAGTCCATCTAATTTCATGCTAAATAGCATTTTGCGGATTTCATGTTGATGGTTCTGAAGTATGCCTAAGTCAGTTTTCCACCAGTTGGCGCCGCATCGCAATTGAAGCCTGTAGTTTGAGTATATTAGGAGAATTATTGACTGTATAATTGATACAGCAGTAACAGCAGTTAGATATCCTATTACCCCTCGGCTATTGAGCAATACTGTAGCTACAAGCAGGAAAGTAGCTATTGAAGACAATGCATTAACTACAGAAAGCCACCTGAACCGATTTAGTACTCGTAGCACAGAGGTGGTTGTGCCAGTAGTTGAGGCGAAGTAATCACGGAGTATGATTACACGGAACAGTATGGCGCCGTCAGCTGAATCTAGTAGCCACAAGCTAAGTGTGGGTGCAACAATATACATTATTGCGCAGCTTGCGGTAGCCAGAGATATGTTTAGTATTAGACCAAGCTTGACTATAGCGAGTGCTTCAAAGTTCTGGTCATTGGATAGATACAAGCTAAGATATTTGACTATGGTTTTCCGTGTTTGTATTCCAAGCAATGATCCCGCTAGACCCACCCAACCAACAATTAACATGGCTTTCCCATATCCTTCTGTACCAAGCAGGCGAGCTACTAGAGGGAATTGAAGCACGCTTACAATTAAAGCCACGGCTTCGGCAGCTAATAACCATCCACTATTCCGTGCCAATCTTTGTAGAGCTGCGTCTACTACAGAATTTCTTATTTGGGCAAACACTTATCTCTTATCAGAGGCATCTATTTTCATTCTGATGGCCTTTGTTTTCTGTTTATGCTAGCAAATCTTACTGCATTATATTCATTTCATTTTACTTAGCACAATTCTTAGTAATTGAAATTATAAGTCCATATATGTGCAACTTGTCCAATTAATTGGAAATCCAGACTTTGGTACAGGCTTATTGATGCACAGTTATCATTTTGAGTAACCACTTCAGTTACTGGATATTTAGCATCTCTATAGTGTTCGAGCATGTTCACTATAAGTGCTCGTCCGATTCCGTGTTGCTGGTATTCTGGTGACACTGCTAGTCTAGCTATAAATGGTACATTAGTATCCATGGTTGCCAACAGATAACCTCTGCAGGAGTTGTTGACTAATGCTACTGTGGCATATTTAGCTTTTTGTAACGCCATTTTTAGCATGTGACTTGAATGTTGCCACATAGTGTTAAACGCATCATTGTCTACAGAAATGATTTCACTCAAATCGTTGTGGGTGGCTTGTCGGATCTTGGCCAATGATTGAGTGTTGGTAGGCATACTTTTGTGTTTGCGTCTAAGTACTACAATTTCACCAATGTTCTTATAATTCCAAGAATTTAGTAGTGTTTCGGACCAATCGCTGGTACTTAGCGCACCAACACAATCTATTTCTTGTTTCTGTAATGTATGTTTGATTCTGTTCCACAGTAAACCCATAATATCGACACTATGTTTAAAATTACATGATGCTGCTAGGCGCACCCATGCAAATTGAGTATCTTCCCGGGGTATAGATAATACACCTACTATTTCCTCATCATCTATACCAACATGACAAGGGTAATGTTTCAGCATTTCTGCTGGACTTAACCAATCTAGATTTTGGTGTACACGATTGCTTGAGGACAGCAATTGTAAGATTTCTTGATGTTTTGTGGGTTGCCCAAGGCGTGTTGTTATTCGAGATTGCGAAATCAAAGCAGATTGCTGTTTACAATTCTATAGTAGAGCTACAACAAACTAGTTTCTCTGTTCCAAGGAAACATAATTACGCTTCATTTGACCCGTGTAAACTTGTCGTGGACGCGCAATACGTTGGTCCGTATCGTCAATAAGCTCCAGCCATTGAGCAAGCCATCCAGGGGCTCGTCCTAAAGCAAACAATACTGGAAACATATCCACTGGGAACCCCATAGCTTGATAGATAATACCACTATAGAAGTCTACATTTGGATATAGACGGCGTGATATGAAATAGTCGTCTTCTAGAGCAATACGCTCCAGTTCTAGGGCGATATCTAGCAATGGGTTTCGACCAGTTACTTCTAGAACTTTCTCGGCAATATCTTTGATTATTCGTGCCCGTGGGTCATAATTCTTGTATACTCGGTGCCCAAATCCCATTAAGCGTAATTTTCCATCTTTTACCTGTTTGATATAACCTGGGATGTTGTCAACTTTGTCTATTTCAGTCAGCATGCGGAGTACAGCTTCGTTGGCCCCACCATGAAGTGGGCCATAAAGGGCAGCTGCTGCTCCAGCCATTGCACTACAGGGGTCGGCATAGCTAGAACCAATATTACGCATAACTGATGTTGAGCAATTCTGCCCATGGTCTGCGTGCAATATGAACAATGTATCAAGAGCTTTGGCTAAAATGGGGTTTACTTGATAGTTGCCTTGGTTCATGTAATCCATCATGTATATTAGGTTTTCTGTGTAACTCAGAGAACTATCTGGATAATTATATGGCCTACCAATACGACGTCGATAAGTGAAAGCTGCCACAGTGGGGAGTTTTCCCAGTAGGCGCCATATTTGCTTTTGTCTTGACACAGGATTGTGAATATCCTTTGCATCTGGATGCAAAGTTGACATGGCGGCAATTGTACCAATGAGCATTCCCATAGGATGGGCATCATACCGAAAAGTTTGCATTAGTTTCGCCAGGTTTTCGTGAATATAGGTATGATGCATTACTCTTTCTTCCCAATGTTCCAAACTCTCTTTGTTGGGTAGTTCACCGTATATAAGTAGGTATGCGACTTCGAGAAAAGTGCTATGTTCGGCTAATTGCTCTATAGGATATCCACGATACATTAGTACGCCCTTGTCCCCATCAACAAATGTGATCTTACTGCTACAGGCTGCAGTATTTGTATAGCCAGGGTCGTACGACATTATGCCAAAATCGTCTTTGTCCACCTTTATCTGGCGCAAATCCAAGGCGTTTATAGTGTTATTTTCAATTGAAAATTCGTAAGTGATATTAGTACGGTTGTCGGTGATTGTTAAAGTGTTTTCTTTCATTTAATCAACTCGCATTTTCTACGTCATATAGTAGCTTGTGGATAACCCTATTTGTGCCATCCTAAGTTTGTGTTATTAACAGCTGCCTCTCAGGCCATCTTCAATGAATTATACAATTAACTGAGCATAGATGACAGACAATCTTAAATATTACATTTGCGTTGAATCATAGAGTATTGTACACTTTGACTTTAATTTACATCCTAGAGAGGCATGTAAATCAGGGAGGCATGTAAATGGTATCGAGTGGACGCGAAAAAGCATTAGAGACAACACTTGCTCAGATACAAAAGCGTTTTGGTGAGGGAGCATTGATGCGATTAGGAGACGCTGCCACTTTGGAAGTGGAATCTATTTCTACAGGCTGTATTTCATTGGATATTGCTTTAGGAATTGGTGGTATTCCTAAAGGCAGGGTGACCGAGATTTACGGCCCTGAGTCTTCTGGAAAAACTACTCTTTGTCAGCATATAATTGCTGAATCACAAAAATCTGGGGGTGTTTGTGCTTTTATTGACATGGAGCATGCTTTGGATCCTAGATATGCGGCTAAGGTAGGCGTTGACGTGGAGAATATGTATGTCTCGCAACCAGATACCGGGGAACAGGCATTAGAGATCGCGGACTCTCTGGTACGTTCCGGTGCAATTGATGTAATAGTGATTGATTCTGTAGCTGCATTAGTTCCTAGAGCTGAGCTCGAGGGTGATATGGGTGATGCTACCATGGGAAATCAGGCACGTTTGATGAGTCAGGCATTGCGAAAACTCTCTGGGGCCATCAAGCAGTCAAATACTGCAATGGTGTTTACTAATCAGCTTCGGCAGAAAATAGGCGTTATGTTTGGTAATCCAGAGACCACTACCGGTGGTCAGGCTCTAAAGTATTATGCAAGTGTACGACTGGACGTGCGGCGCCTGCAGGCAATCAAAATTGGTCAGGAGATCGTTGGAAATCGCGTTAGAGTACGTGTAACAAAAAACAAAGTGGCACCACCCTTCAGACAGACAGAATTTGACATTATGTATGATGTAGGCATTAGTAAAGTGGGTGACTTGCTTGATCTCGGCGTTGAACATGAAGTTATTGACAAGCGAGGAGCTTTTTATAGCTTTGGTGAAACTAGGTTGGGACAAGGTCGCGAGAACTCTAAGCTATATCTAACTGAGCATATAGATATAGCTACTGAGATAGAGAAATCTATTAGAGAGATTGCTGCTCCGGAAAATGTGATAAATGCTAGTGCTATCAATGAAGATGCAGATAGTAATAGTGAGTGAGGATATAAATTTGTATTAAGTGCGGTTTGTTTGTGTAAACTGTGCTACGTAATGAAAATAGATTAATATTAGTGCTAGAATTGATATTTGAGCACGGTCATGGTTGTATTATAACTGCTTTTAGCTAACAAGCGATTTGAAATATGAACTGAACCATAGTTATTGATATGGTTCAGGTAGAGTTGAATAAAAGGGCCTTGAATTAATGGTGTACAAACAGACAATAATTGCAGCAACCATCAATGAAATGTTTTGGTCCTGTTATGTATAGACATATTTGATAAGATTGGCAGCGTTCTTGTAAGTTGCACCTGCTAAATTTTTTCACATCGCAGCTAATATTCTAGCAGTTACTATTCCGGAAGAGTGATACCGGTTATGTGTGGCGACCGTGGCATTTTCAGAGCCGCGGTTTTTTTGTTGGGAGTGTACTGTGGAAACTATAACAGATATAATGCCGCAGAGACGCGATAACGATAGAGTAAACGTTTTCCTGGACGGAAAGTATGTTTTTAGCTTACAGGCAATCTCAGCTGCTAACGGTTGGACAAGGATTATCACCAGTTGAAATGGATAATCTCTTGGAAGCTGATAAGGTGGATAAGGCATATGAAAAAGCAGCACGGTTTATAGAATATAGACCCCGTTCTGTTCTAGAAGTTCGTAACCGTTTGGTCAGGTATGGGTTTGAAACTAAGGTGCTTGAAAAAGTGATTGGTCGTTTGCAGGCCGAGAATTTATTAGATGATACCGAATTTGCTTTGTTATGGGTCGAAAATAGACGAACATTCAGGCCTCGTGGAAAGCTGCTACTCCGTAAGGAATTGGTAGGTAAAGGTATTGATGACAGTGATATTGAAATTGCACTAAGTGAAGTAGAAGAATTGGCTGATGCACGTCGGTTAGCTTATTCCAAATTATCTAAATATGATGGATTGTCATTGGATAGTTTTCGCAACAACATTTGGTCATTGCTGGCTCGGCGTGGGTTTGACTATAGTGTTATCAATGATGTGATTAGCGAGATTATCCAATTAAAACTAGATGCTGAGGATTAAACAATGAGACCTGATATTATCATAGTTGTTCCGGTCATTATGTTAATAGGGGTGATTACTCTATTAGCTATAAGCCGTTATCAGAAAAAGCTTTTGGATAGAAAACAGCAATTGGAACAAGAACGAATGGATGCTGAGTATAATCAAAAGGTACGTGATCTTGATTTAAGTGTTAAGGAAGAGATGCATGCTAAACGTGAAGTTATGGATACGGAGCTGTTCGAGCGTAGGAAACGAGTTTCTGATGAGGAAAGACGTATGGAACAGCGCCGTATCAAAATTGACCGACGCTCTTCTGAGCTTGAAAAGCGCGAGAACGAATTGAGCAAACTTAAGGTTGAGATTGATCAGAAAAATCAAGAAGTCGATAATAGTATCCAAACTCAACTACAGGAATTGCAGCGAGTTGCCGGCCTCACAAAAAGTGAGGCTAAGGATGAATTGATGCGGATTACTGAAAAGGAATCTCGCGATGATATGGCTCGTATGATTAGGAGTATGGAAAAAGAAGCAAAATCCGAAGCAGAAAATCGAGCTCGCAAATTACTTGTGTTAGCAATGCAGCGTGTGTCAAGCGACCAGGTTTCTGAGCATTCGACTACTACAGTTCCTATTCCCTCAGATGATATCAAAGGTCGAATTATCGGTCGTAATGGTCGTAATATAAGGTCATTTGAGCAAGTTGCTGGAGTAGATGTGGTTGTGGATGGAGCACCGGATTCAGTTATGGTCGCCTCATTTGATCCAGTACGTAGAGAGGTAGCACGTCGGGCTCTCAGCAAACTTATTTTGGATGGTCGTATTCATCCAGCTCAAATTGAAAAGGTAGTAGGCGAATCTCGTGAAGCAGTAGAAACTATCATTAAGGAGGAAGGCGAGAAAGCTTCTTATGATGCTGGAGTAGTTGGTCTGCAAGCGCAAATAGTTCGTTTACTAGGCAAACTCAAGTTTCGCACCTCTTATGGTCAGGACCAACATGCGCATTCCGTGGAAACCGCACTCATTGCCGGAGTGATCGCGGCTGAGATAGGGGCGGATGTAGATATAGCAAAATCCGGAGGTTTGTTACATGATATAGGCAAGGCTGTAGACCATGAGGTTTCGGGCACACACGCTGCCATCGGCGCGGAAATTTGTCGGCGCTACGGCATTTCATCGAAGGTTTGTAATGCTATAGCTGCACATCATCATGAAGTGGACCAGGAGAGTGTTGAGGCAACAATAGTTGAAGTGGCAGATGCAATTTCAGGATCGCGACCTGGAGCTCGCCGTGAGAATTTTGAGCAATATGTCAAGAGGATACGTTCTCTAGAAGAGATTGCGAATTCAGCTGAAGGGGTTAAAGAAGCTTTTGCCTTACAAGCTGGTCGTGAAATACGCGTAATAGTCCGTCCGGAGCAGGTTGACGATCTTCAGGCAATTAAAATTGCCAAAGATGTGGCTCGTAAAGCTGAGGAAAATTTGCAGTATCCTGGCCAAATAAAAGTAACTGTAATTAGGGAAACTAGAGCTGTACATTACGCGAAATAGAGTTACTTTACTACAGAATTACTAAGAGGTTTTTGGCCTACCATATAAATACCATTGATCTTTAGGTGGAAACGCAATTTGTAGAGCATTATCCCACACAAATTTTTCTTTACGGAATACTCTACACAAATTCGCATCGGATTTTTTAATTCTGGCGCGTATGTTGTCAGCCTCTTTTGTATTATCTAGTACGTCTAGCAATAACTGTATATACACACGACCATAAACTTCCTCTAAATAATATTGTGAACACTCACTTGCATCTTCAAGGCACTCGGCAATGTACATTTCCCAGGAGCGCAATCTTCCTAGCACTTCAATTAGTGTTTTCCGTGTAACATTTGCATGCCATTTATCAAGATGCTCGCTTAAGCTTACAATCAACTTCTTTTTCTCATCCTGAATCTTGTGATCGAGTTGGCATTCTACCGTTGTCAGCTTACGTCCGCAAAACAAAGTTCCAGCTATGGTTAATTTTGGATAGCGATTCAAAAACGGACCACTGTCCGAAAGTTGCCAGAATACTATATCGGATTGTATGAAAGGCACAAAATCATTGAGTATAGATTGTAGTATTGCAATGTCATGTAATACGTCGTACATGGCAGCTAAATATGGCTCGCAAACTCTGGTTAATCGAAACGCAGTGGTGAACTGTACATGGGATTACCAGAGATTTCCCTCCAACGTTCATCGAAATCTTGAAGATGCCATTCGCATATCTTCCAATTCATATGGTCTGTGAATTGTAAGCTGAGCTTATATCCTAGTAACCACGATAGGTGATTTCTAAGGATTGAATCATCTTCTTCAGAACGTAATCGTAGCCACTTAGAAGGCTGCCATTCTAACTCCAGGCTTACTTCACTATGTTGACCTATCAATTTATATGGTGCGCTTGCATTCACAGTATCGAGCCAGATAGAATATAAGCCCGATGACCACAGTGACTGTCGTACAGTCTCCGCAATATTATGAGGAATAATTCCAGGATTTTGAAAAAACCATTTTTGTGAAAATGTATTCATTATTTTCCTATCAGATTATTATATTTATTTAGTATCGTTTTTATTGGGTTGGTATGTGCCTCTAATCCATGAAGAGTCTTTATTACCTATTTCTTTCTTCCATATAGGAACAATTTCCTTTAGTCTGTCAATACCGTAACGAGCTGCCTCGAAAACTCCTGAGTCCCTGTGAGTACCTGTACATGCAATCATAACAGTTTGCTGACTTGGTTCCAAATTCCCTACACGTTGAAATATGGCGATACCGTATACATCTGGCCAGTGAAATCGGACTTCTGATGCTACCTGGTACATTTTAGATTCAGCCATGGGAGAATATGCTTCATATTCCAGTTGTTTTATCACATCAGCATCTTCATCATCTGTATCGTCACTGCGTGCTCTAACTATGCCGGAAAATACACACATGGCACCGGTAGACGGACCAACGATGTTAGACATAACTTCATCGATACTGAAGGGTTCGGGTTTGATTCCTATGATCGTGGGTTTTTCCTGTCCACCTGATACTGGCGGAAATATGGCAATCTCTGCATCTGGTGGTACTTTGTCTTCTGGAAACGCAAATTCATGATTGATTGATACAAGAGTGGTTGGGAGCAACTCTTTCAGTTGAGGAATACGATTTGCAATCTCATGTTTAAGGTCCGCAACTGTGGATTTTTCTTCAATATCAACAAATATTTTGTCGGTTCCTGCATATTCCTTAATGCTGGCAAAGAGAAGAACTGATATTTTCATATGGTGTTTACATATACTCTAGTCAAGATTTGTTCTACCTGTTTAATACATCTCCACTTTGTCCGCCACGTTTTTCTACTAGACGTACGTTGGTGATAAGTATCGATTTCTCTACCGATTTCGTCATATCGTATATAGTTAGCGCAGCTGTGGTAACAGCAACTAGAGCTTCCATCTCAACGCCAGTTTTTCCAGTCGAACGGACAGTAGCAGTAATAGTTACTCCGTGTTGGTTACCATCTCCAAGCAATTCAGAGTCAGACATTTCTACGTCTACATGAGTGAGTAATAGAGGGTGACACAATGGTATCAGATTGGCAGTGCGTTTAGATGCCTGTATACCAGCAATTTTTGCTACTGTGTATACATCCCCCTTTTTTGTGTCGCCACTTCGTATTAGATTGAGAGTATTTTGATTCATATGTACCTCAGCTATAGCAACAGCTACTCGCTGTGTTTCTGGCTTGGGTTCTATATCTACCATTTGAGCGCGACCCTTATTATCTATATGGCTGAGTGATGTGTTTTTGTTCATAATAACTCAATCGCATTAATACTATCTTTATGAGTTTTCGATACTACCTTATTAACTAATGTATTGTTGATGTTTTGGCGTTACTTGTTAAGAAGCAAATGTCTATAACTTCTATGAAATGACGCTATATATTTCATGATCCTTTTCGTCACAAGTGCTAAACATTACATTGTCTTGTTATACTCATGCTACATTCCAAAAGATAGCCGCATTATTAGCTCTTCCGGTAATTGCTCTATTACCATTCGGTCTTGTGTTGCTCTAATGTCGTATGCAACTCTTAGCTGTTGCCAAGAATTCTCAGCAAGATCCAATACCCCATATGCTGCTAATGGGTTGTGATCACGCGGCTGCCCAACACTGCCTGGGTTAAGTATATACTGTCTCTCGAATAAGTTGAATGACCTTGTGGTATGTACTGCGATTTCATTACATTCTATACCATCATGACTAAATATACGTGGTATGTGAGTATGACCAACGAGACATAAGTTACCTTGAGTATTCGCGAAATTCTGATCAGCTACATTTGCGTCTGTCAGATATTCCCATAATGGGTTGTTGGGGCTACCATGTGCTAGGGTTACACCCTTTATAATTATTGTGGATTTAAGTTTATCTAAGTACTGATGCGATTCAGTATTTAGCACATTTTGAGTCCATTGTAATGCTTGATAAGCTATGAGATTGAATGTGCTTAAACTCACGTTTCCCACTGTCGCGTGATCGTGATTTCCAGACAGACATACAAATTCAGGTAATCCCCGTACCATCTGGATACATTCGTTCGGGTCTGGACCATAACCTACTATGTCTCCTAGGCACCAGGCTACATCATAACTATCTTTGGCATCCTTGAGCACAGCTTCAAGTGCATGTAGGTTGGCGTGTATGTCGGCAATTACCAGGATTCTCATACGTACCTCATGTTACTTAGTTATTATGATAGCATGTGTATGGATAGTCGCCCACTTGTACCTTTACTATCTGGTCGCTATAATTCCGCTGCCATGCCTATCATGGATTCGCACGCGTTGGACTTCATTAGCTATAGCTATGATCAGACACTGCGCTATGGAGTAAAGCTAGGTCAACTGCTTATACCTCGAGACTTTCTGTGCTTAAGTGGAAATCTGGGATCGGGTAAAACCGTCTTGGCAATTGGTATTGCACGTGGATGGGGATCTTTAGAGTCGGCTACTAGTCCCTCATACATGTTGGTTAATGAATATTCGCGTGCTGATGGGGCACAATTACACCACATGGATTGTTATCGATTGCAGAATGCTGTTGATGCTGACCATATAGGTGTAGACGAACGTCTACAGTTAGGTGCTACCTTGATAGTTGAGTGGCCAGAACATATTCAGTCTTGGATTCCAATACAGAGACTGTGGATTACGATGAATTATATAACGGAAGATAAGCGTAGTGTAGAAATACGTGCTGATGGTGATCGTTTTGCAAAATTGCTGTCTGAATTTCGTAAGAATGCTTTTCAACATGGAAGTACATGATGTTATTGGGCATTGATACTGCCACTGAGAGAGCAAGCGTAGCTCTTGATTGTGGTTTAGAGATTCATTCTGAACATAGTTGGCGTAGTGGTAATAATCATACTGTGGAACTAGCACCATATGTCAATCGTATGATGATCAGTGCAGGTGTCAATGCCCAATCATTAAGAGGGATAGCTGTTGCTCTTGGCCCAGGTTCATTTACTGGATTGCGAATTGGACTTGGATTTGCCAAGGGACTTTCTATTGCACACTCTATTCCTTTGGTGGGTGTTTCAACTTTGGACATTCTTGCATACATGCAACCAAAATATGATTGTGTACTATTAGCGCTCATTGCAGCAGGCAGGAATCGTATTGTATCTGGAAAATATAACTGGCACTCAGGTGGTTGGAAGGCTGATGGTGCTCCGTGTATTACTACTTGGCAGAAGATCATAAAGGAGACCGAATCAGGCAGTTTTTACATATGTGGAGAAGTAGATACTGTTGATCGTGAGGAATTCGGTGAAAATGTGCTTATAGCTCCTCCTCCGTTAAATGTGCGTCGAGCTGCCTACCTGATTTCAATAGCAAGAAAACGAATTGATACAGGAGATTTGGATGAACCCAATGCACTATCACCGTATTATTTGCGTACTACTTAGATTACCGATTTATGGCCTGGGCTATGGTAGGT
The DNA here is from genome assembly GCA_002311455.1 of Anaerolineales bacterium UBA1136. GTDB lineage: Bacteria > Chloroflexota > Anaerolineae > Anaerolineales > UBA11657 > UBA11657. The sequence goes on from DCAJ01000051.1 coordinate 15,890, forward strand.
CTAGTAGTGTAGTTATCAAGTTATGGCAAATGTACTAATTACTGGCGGAGCTGGATTTATTGGTAGCAATTATGCAGCGCGCCTACTGCAGTGTGGTCATAATGTCACATTATTTGACAACCTTTCTCGTAAAGGGTCAGTGAAAAATCTAGACTGGCTCAGTGAAACATTTTCTAGTGGTCTCGAATTTGCTCTGGGAGATGTACGTGATGTTGAAAGTATCAGTTCAGCGGTGGCTGAGCAGGATGCTATTTTTCATTTTGCCGCCCAAGTAGCTGTGACTGAATCTGTTAGATACCCTAGGGAGGACTTTGAAATTAATGCGGTTGGAACCTTTAATTGCCTAGAAGCTGCCAGGACGTCAGGTAGGAACCCTTTGGTTGTATATGCCTCCACAAACAAGGTATATGGAGCTATGAATCAGTTGACTGTGGTGGAATCAGAAAGGCGCTGGGAGTACAAGGATTTGCCATTAGGGATTTCCGAAACGCATCCTTTGGATTTTCACTCTCCTTACGGATGCTCCAAAGGAGCAGGAGATCAATATGTACGTGATTATGCACGCATTTATGGATTGCCCACAGTTGTATTTAGACAATCGTGTATTTACGGGACACGTCAGTATGGTGTAGAAGATCAGGGATGGTTGGCTCACTTTGTTATCTCTATAATTCAGGGGTCTGAAATTAATATTTATGGAGATGGGAAACAGGTTCGCGATATACTGTGGGTGGATGACTTGTTAGATGCATACGATTTAGTACTTAGTGACCCATCTCGATTTGCTGGCAGAGTTTTTAATATTGGAGGCGGACCAGGATTTACAGTTTCTATTTGGAATGAAATGCAGCCTATTCTCAGTGAGCTGGCTGGCAGAAATATATCTGTTGCACATCATGACTGGAGACCTGGAGATCAGAAGGTGTATATTAGTGACATAACCTCATTTGAGGAGTGTGGTTGGAATCCTAAGGTTGATCCCACGATTGGAGTAAGGATGCTCTGGAACTGGATAAGTGATAATGTCAGCCTCATATCATAGATTTAGCAATAACAATAGATATGATATTCGAATCTGATAGTTTGGTAGTTCTGGAAACCAAAATAAGGACATGCGAGTTGTGTGCTTTGGCAGATACTCGAAAAAATGCAGTTCCTGGATCAGGGAATGATGACTCAAAAATAATGTTTATTGGTGAGGGACCTGGACATCATGAAAATGAAAAAGGCTTGCCATTTGTAGGCGCAGCTGGCAAGCTGCTTGACGAGCTCCTGCAGGGAATTGATTTACGACGTGAAGACGTTTACATAACTAATATAGTGAAATGCCGTCCACCACAAAATCGTGACCCGAAACCAGAGGAGATAGAGTTTTGTAATGCATATCTTGAGAGGCAGATAGACTTGATTGATCCGAAAGTCATTGTGACTTTAGGTAGGTTCTCGATGGCACGCTGGTTTCCTGGAGCCCGTATTAGTGATATACATGGGGTACCTAAGCGTTTCGGTTTACGGATTGTTGTGCCTATGTTTCATCCTGCAGCAGCGCTTCATAATCCCAAATGGCGCCCTATGCTTCACGATGATTTTAGTCGTTTGCCTGGTTTTATTGCTAAGATGAATGCTGAAGATGAAGACAATAATGGGCCCCAAATGGTTCCTGAACAATTAAACTTGTTCTGATAGGATTGCATTAGTGTGGACAGGGTTCGTGCGTGAAGTTATAATTCTCGATCGAAAAGAACATATCCAAGTTAATGTAATAACCAAAGTAAGAAAGGTGTTGCTTTGAGAATTACATTTTGTATGCAATGAGGAGTGGAGTGAATCAATGAAATTTCTTATCACTGGTGGAGCTGGTTTCATTGGCAGCCATCTATCAGAAGATTTGTTGGGATCTGGTCATAGTGTGGTTGCTATAGACGATCTCTCTACTGGCAGAATGCAGAATGTACATGCACTGTCACATAATAATAAATTTCAATTGGTAGTTGAATCTATTACTAATGCAACCGTGATGGACCGTTTAGTAAGCGAGTGCGATATCATCGTGCATCTAGCTGCTGCAGTTGGAGTTGAACTTATTGTTCGTTCCCCTGTTCATACAATTGAGACTAACGTCATGGGTACAGAGAATGTGTTGCGAACAGCTAGGCGGTACCGTAAAAAGATTCTTATTGCTTCGACATCTGAGATTTACGGTAAATTAGGTAATGTACCTTTCAATGAAGATGATGATAGCCTGATTGGTGCTACTACTCATCACCGTTGGGCTTATGCTACTTCAAAGATGTTGGACGAATTCTTGGCCTTGGCTTATCATAAGGAGATGGGTCTACCAGTAGTCATTTTCCGCTTGTTTAATACAATAGGTCCGCGCCAACGTGGACGTTACGGAATGGTTGTGCCGCGTTTTGTGCGTCAGGCCTTATCGGGCTCTGATATCACGGTTTACGGAGATGGTAATCAGAGTCGCTGCTTTTGCGATGTACGAGACGTAATTCCTGCTATCACAGCTCTGGCAGAGAGTTCTAAAGCGGAGGGTCGCGTTTTCAATATAGGTGCTAAAGATGAAATAACTATTATTGATTTGGCCCGCAAAGTAAAAAATATGTGTGATAGCCAATCGAGCATAATCCTAGTGCCTTATGAACAAGCTACGGAACAGGGTTTTGAGGATATGCGTCGTCGTATTCCTGATACTAGTCGTATTAATGAACTTATTGGCTGGAACCCAAGTATTACCCTTGACGATACTATTGCAGATATTATTCAGCAATTCAAGGAAGATGGATTGAGTGATCCAATCACGGAACGTCCTATTGTAGAGCGAGTGGTGGTGGATTAATCGCTCGCTTTTGCCATGTCCAAATCTTCTAGTACATCCCTAATAGATAAGATTCAAAAGAAAGAGGCCCGCGTAGGGATTATTGGTCTTGGTTATGTTGGACTGCCTTTGGCTGTTGAATTTGCTCAGGTAGGTTACCATGTTGTGGGTATTGACACGGACCCTATTAAAGTCGATACCCTGAACAACGGAGACTGCTATATTGCTGATATACCAACTAAAATCTTGAGGGATATGGTCTCAACGGGTCAATTAATCGCTACTCAGAATTATGAAGTTATAGGAGAACTGGACGCTATTAGCATATGTGTCCCCACCCCACTTCGTAAAACTCGCGATCCGGATATGTCATATATTGTAGCTGCCACTGAGAAAATTGGCGAGCATTTGCGCCCAAGTACGGTGATTATTCTGGAGAGTACAACATATCCTGGAACTACTGCTGAGTTGGTTTTGCCCATTATGCTTAAGAACGGTTATGTTGTTGGTGAAGACGTATTCCTTGCATATTCGCCAGAAAGAATTGATCCGGCAAATTCCACTTATGGTGTTCGCAATACACCGAAAGTGATTGGAGGCGTAACGTCGGTGTGTTGCGATGTAGCTATGGCTCTTTATAATACAGTGGTTGATCAGGTAGTCCAAGTCTCTTCTACACAGGCAGCTGAAATGGTGAAGCTGCTGGAGAATACTTTTCGAGCCGTAAACATTGGTCTTATCAACGAAGTCACAATTATGTGCGACAAGTTAGGAATTGATGTATGGGAAGTGATTGCGGCTGCCAAAACTAAGCCATTTGGATATATGCCATTTTATCCGGGACCTGGTTTAGGTGGGCACTGCATCCCTATAGATCCCCTTTATCTTTCATGGAAACTAAAATCTCTGAATTTCAATGCGCGTTTTATCGAACTTGCTGACGAAATCAATACTAATATGCCTCGTTATGTAGTGCAAAAAGTTGCTGAATCCTTGAATGAAGATAGTAAGCCAGTCCGCGGGTCTCGGGTTCTGATATTAGGTGTTGCATATAAGGCTGATGTGGATGATGTGCGTGAAGCTCCAGCACTAGATATCATACAGCTCCTGATGCAGCAAGGTGCAGTAGTTAACTATCATGATCCTCACGTGCCTGATATACAGCTTGATGGTGTAGACATATGTTCTGTTGATTACGAGATGCCAATGCTGGAGTCAGTGGATTGTGTGATTATTGTAACCGACCATAGCTATTACAATTGGGCTGACATTCTGAATCACACCAATTTGGTTGTTGATACGCGGAATGCTACAGTAGGCTTGAAAGGCCTTGCCAGGGTAGTTAAGATATAACAGTACTATACAGATGCGTCTATATGTGATCGCCGGCTCTTATCATCCTGAGGTCGGTGGTCCTTCCACTTATCTTCGAAGACTTCTGCCCGCACTTATAGAACGCGGTCATCATGTTTCCGTTATTACCTATACCGATTCTTCCAACAGTAGTATTGATTACAATTTTCCGTACCAGGTTTATCGAGTTGCACGTAAATGGCCTCTAGTGTTGCGATTACTTTTGTTCACCATTAATATCTTGTGGAGAGCTCGTGGTTATGACATATTGTTTGTAAGTGATTATGGTTTGCCTGCTATTCTGGCTAACCTGATTTTACGCAAACCTATGGTCCTGAAAAATGTAAGCGATTTTGCTTGGGAGTTTAGCGTCCGGCATGATTGGATCAATAAAAGGCAAACTATTGATGAATTCCAGAATAGTAGACATGGGTGGCGAGTTCGTGTCTTGAGGGTAATATGTTCATG
>DCAJ01000051.1:20611-46530 GCA_002311455.1 Anaerolineales bacterium UBA1136
TTCATGGTATGCAGCTAAGGCTAGTTCGGTTGTCGTTCCCAGTAAATATATAGGCAAATTGGTTGCAGGATGGGGTGTCACTTCTGACCGGATTAGAGTGGTCTACAATGCAATAGATGAGAGCCGATTCAATTCTTTACCCAATAAAATAGATGCTCGTATAGCATTAGGTTGTTCAGAAAGATCACTTCTAGTGTTGACTGCAGCTAGATTGGTATCATGGAAGGGTATCGATGGCGTTATACGTGCCATTGGAAAAATCAGAACTGAGTTTCCAAGGATTCAGTTAATGGTAGTAGGTGATGGTCCTGAGCGCAGACAACTAGAAGACCTTGCTGCGGAATGCAATTCTCCAGTGCAGTTTCTTGGTTATAAATCTCAACAAAACCTGTACCATATTATGCGCGCAGCAGATGTGTTCGTCCTATTTTCTACCTATGAGGGTATGCCCCATTCTGTGCTAGAAGCAATGGCTTGCGGGACTCCAGTGGTGGCGTCATCAGTTGGTGGCACAGTAGAGGTGATAATAGATCAAACTAACGGCTTGCTTGTACCTGCTGGTAATGAAACGGCTCTGGCTGAGACTCTGGGACAATTATTGAGTCAACCATCATTAGCAAGAAAAATATCAGTAGGTGCAGATAATGACTTACAACGGTTTTCGTGGGACAGTCTTGTTGAAAAAACGGAGGATGCTCTGCTGGAGGCAATCAATTGAATTTACTTATGCTCAGTGGAGATACTGGTGTCGTACGAGGTGAGCGAGGAGCCTTTTACAACACACTAAGTGCATTGTCTTCACATTGGGATAATATTGACATACTTACCAGTCATGTTGCTGGTGTGAGCAGTTACAAATGTTTTGACAACGTAAATTTCTATTGTTCAAATTATGCGAAGATATTGCAACCGTATTTCATATGGAAACAAGGATGTACATTAGCGGCCGTTCGGAATTACGATTTGATAATTTCACATGATTATGGATGGTTTCTAAATGGTATGGGTGCGAAATGGTTGGCTTCTGATATCGAAATACCGTACGTTAGTGAAATCCATCACGTTGATGGTTATCCACGCGGAGCTAATTTGAGGGCTAAATTTCAGCCATGGTTGACACGTTGGTATATAAAACAAGCAATACCTCATGTGTTGGGATTTCGGATTACAAATTCTGTAGAGTTGAAATCCCTGCTAACAAATTGGGGTGTACCCTTAGATCAGATTCTGTTGTTGTACAGTATGTATTTGGATTTTGATGTATTTAGACCCATATCTGTTCCTGTAGAATACGATGCTATTTTTGTCGGTCGACTGACAGCCAATAAAGCGCCATATTTGTTCTTAGATGGTGTTGCAAAAGCTGCTGATCAGAAAAAAGATATACGTGTATTGATTGTAGGCCAAGGTCCTTTAGTTTCCAGATTGCGCCAACGTACTATAACACTTGGATTATCTGAAAATGTTGAATTCAAGGACTGGGTTTCTAGTTCGGCTGAACTCGCAAATTATTATCGTAGTTCTCGATGTTTGGTTTGTACTTCTTATAGTGAAGGTGGTCCGAGAGTAGTGGCTGAGGCACTTGCCTGTGGTACTCCTATAATCACAACCCGTGTTGGACTGGGGAGTGAGTTGGTAAAGGATGGTGTCAACGGATTCTTTATAGATTGGTCAGCAGATATGCTTGCGAATCGCCTTATACAAATGATTATTGATACTAGTTTGCGCGACAGGATGGCTGGTGAAGCACCCAAGTCAGTGCAGAGGTACGAAAAAGCTCGTGTTGTGAATGAATACGTGTCCTGTTATAAAAAGTTGGTGTCTAAATGAGATTGCTTTACATTACTTATAAGGTGGATTCGGGTAATAGTTTAGTAGGACATGTTGTTGGTTGGATAAGAGGATTGTCAGAAAACTTTTCACGAATAGAGGTAATTTGTTTGACATATAGTGGAGAAAATCTTCCAGAAAACGTGCATGTCTACCCCTTGGTGGAGGAAGGCGGGATATCCAGATTTAGGCGTACTATTAAATTCTTTCAAATAGTATGGAAGCTTCGAGATTCTGTACAAGCTGTGTTTTGTCAATTTAGCCCAGAATATGTACTTGGAATTGCACCGTTTGCTATATGGCGTTCCTGGCCAATTGTTCTTTGGTATACCCATAGACATGTTAGCTGGCGACTGCGTTTTGCTACTCTCTTGTCTAAATGTGTAGTTACAGCCTCGCCAGAGAGTTTTCGGATTAAATCGAAGAAGACAACGATTATTGGCCATGGTATAAACACTGACCAATTTAAACCTGGTTTGAATGTTGTTGACATACCATCAGTGATATTATCTGTAGGGCGTCTATCGCCAATAAAAAATTATGAGTTGTTGATTGATGCTGTTGTGTGTTTACGTGAGACATATGGCAAAGAAAGCTTAGTGGTCCGTATAGTTGGTGGTGATGAGGGTAACGCTCCACAGGGTTATCGGTCAATATTACAAGCGCGAATAGATGAATCGGGATTGGGTAACATTGTGAAATTGGTCGGACCAATTCCATTTGGTCAAATAGTGGGCGAATATGCAAGTGCAAGTGCGCATGTAAATCTTTGTGTAACTGGTGGTATGGATAAGGCTGTGTTAGAAGGTATGGCATGCGGGGTGCCAACCTTGGTGCGCAATGAGTCATTTGCTTCAATGGCAACTGTTACTTCTGGTTTGGAGTTACTAAATTCTGATGATGTAAATTTGATAGCTGAGCAGCTCCTAAAGTTGATTAGAATCTCAGATGGTGATCGAAAACTCATTGCTACAGGCATGTGGGAGGCAGTTGATCACTTTCACGGTCAGGAGAAATTTCTCCTAGTTTTGGCCGAGACTATACATCAATTTGCTGACTGATAATTTTAATGGGTTATTGGTCCTTATTGTCTCCGTTGTGTCGATGGATTTGTGACAAGTAAATCATCTCTTTTTAATAAGTACGGCCCGCTAATTATCATAGTATCGTTAGCTGGATTTCTACGTACATATCAAACTGGTTCCGAGTTCTTTGGGGGTGACGATGCTTATATTAGCATTAAGGCTGTCCAGATAGCGCACTACGGTGAGACCCACTTGCTAGGTCCACCTTCTTCATTAGGGCTAGTTCACTCCCCCTTATCAGTATATCTTTATGCTGTACCGTATCTCATAAGCCCTGATCCTGTTGGAGCACAGATATTTACAGGATTGATGAATACACTTGCAGTGGCAATTTTGTATCTGATAACTATCAGATATTTTGGTCAGAGTGCGGCAATAATAGCTTCATTGTTGTATGCAGTGCATCCTCATATGGTGTTTGCGAGCCGAGTAATAAACAATGCTCAAATTGCGGCTCCTTTTGTGTTGTTATATGTTTTGTCTGGGCTGCTCGGATATTATGACAATAAAGGATGGGCTAGAATTGTGCACCTGCCTTTACTTAGCCTTGCGGGTCAATGTCATCCTCATACATTTGCGCTTGTGCCATTATCAGTAATGATCTTCGTCCAATCTATGATTAGTCAATCTGACAAGCGGCGTATCATCTTAATGCAGACTATTATTAGTGGAGCTTTATTCCTATTGTTGCTTGTACCATGGTCCATTGGTATTTATGAGTTCTCCGAATATGTGGACATATTGCAGAGAGTACAAGACATGCCGTCAACAGGTGAAATTCAGGATCATACACTGTTCGGGGGAATTGGTCAGATTGTGCAGTCTGCCTATAATATGGAACGGATTCCAGACAATTGGCTCAAGCCTGTACAGGCCAGTATCACGTTGGTTGGCGTTGTTTGGATGTTTCTCAGGTCGATACGTAGTCGCAGGATGCTCCCTGGACTCACAATCACATTGTGTTTTGTGCTTGTGCCCATTGTGACTTGGTTGATTCAAGCCCATTGGGTAATAGATTATTGGTGGCCGAGTCTACCGGCTGTGTTTATTGTCCAAGGTGCATTATTAGGTGGAATTAGTACACATAATAAATTATCTGGACAGCACGAATCTTGGGGACTTATTGAAGGATTAACAAGAAATACATACTTCAAGTGTTTGGCTGCTATATTGGCTTTAGTTTTAACTATTAACCATTTGGTTGATTACCTAAAATCAGATTATCCTCCGCCACCAGTTTCTCTTGATGAGTTAGTGAATGCTATGGACATTGCAGTAAGTCGTGCTAATGAATTTGATAAGGAACTGCTGGTCATGTTATCTCCTGGTCACGGTGGTTTGCCATGGGCTTTTCTTCGGGAATATGCTTTGTTGAAATATGGGTTGGCGGGAGCTTTAGTGGAATCGGATCAGCCAATACCTCTTCCTGAGGAAGGAGCTGTACTTGTAGGGGACGGTAAGAATGAGAGTCGAGCTATATTATTTTTGGATGGAGAAACTACTTTTGGTGGGTCGCGATTGGCATTGCTTCCTCCTATAGACGAGCTTGATGCTGACATTAAATCAATCACACCGTTTACGTTTGCAAATCAAGTTGCCGTTCACGGATTTTTTCGACCAGTTGTTGATAGTAAACCTATGCCTGGCGAGACATGGACCATATTCATGATAATTGAGCCTAGCAGTACCGTTACCAAAGACTTCAAGGTGTTTGTGCATGTTGTGGACGAGTATGGCAACAAGTATGCACAATCTGACCAGCGCGGTCTAGGGACGCAAACATGGAACAAGGCGTCAATGTATGCAAGCCAGTTTGACTTAGTGTTATCTAATGATTTGTCAGATGAAGGTGAGCTTTATCTTCATTTTGGTATGTATGATGATAGTGGTCAGGTGGAGTTGCTAGACATAGATGGAAATGCTATCAGCAATATCGGCGATATTCAGATTCGTGGAGCACGTTCTGCTATATCCATTTGGCCGAATGGATTGGAATTACTTAAACTAGAAATTAACAATCTGATTGAACAGGGCCCTCCTGTCATTGTGAAAACCAATTGGTATTCGTTGAATGATTTGTTGTCTAAGCCACAGTTGCAATGGAAAATATATGATGCTGAAGATAAGCAGATTCATGTAGAGGTGATGAATATCATTCCAGAAGGCCTTACTGATTTTTGGCCGCAAGGAGTGTTTGTTACTACAACGCATGAATTGAGAGTCCCTACTGATATAAAGCCAGGTAAATACACTTTGGAGGCGAAAGTGGTGGATACTTCTAAGGAAGAATATTACAATCAATACGAGAAGAGTTTTGAAATTATAGGTCGTGATCGCATATACGATTTACCTGATCCTACCAACATAACACGTGCTATTTTCGGCGACAAAATTGAGATTATAGGATACGAGTTGGATAGTGATGCGGACTCGTTGTATCTTATATTGGTTTGGCAAGCTGTTGGAAACATTACTAAGGACTACAAATATTTTGTTCATATAAGTGAGGAAGGGGAGGTGGTTGCTCAGGTAGATTCTATGCCACAAGAATGGACTTATCCAACTTCTTGGTGGGCACCGGGAGAGGTGATTGTTGAGAAACTAACCTTTGATATTAGTAATGTACGGACCGATGATTACACGATAACAGTAGGGTTTTATGATCCTGTAGATGGCAAACGTCTACGGGCTAATCTACCCGACGGTAACGTATATGAGGAAGATTGGGTAACTTTGCAAGAAAATACATATGAGTAATCAGAGTCGTAGGCTGTATTATATACCAATAGTAGTTGTGCTTCTGATAGCTGCAGGCCTGCGTTGGATGAATACTGGTGTGGAAACTTTTACACCTGATGAGGCTGTACACACCATCAAAGCTTTAGCTATTGCTAGACACGGAGAGTTTGCCTTGTTGGGTCCCCCTATGCCTTACTTTAGTTTCCGCGGGTGGCATGGTCCTGTATCAATTTATCTATATGCGCTACCACTCCTCATTAAGGCAGATCCCAGACTAGCGCGGTTGCTCACTGGGGTTTTTCATATTCTCGCTACATCTTTGATCTACGCCATAGGAGCTCGATTTTACGACAGACGCGTCGGAATAATTTCTGCATTGTTATTTGCAGTGCATCCAGAGGCAATTTTTATGTCTCGTGGAATATGGAATCCCACACTCCAGCTGCCTTTTGCACTCGCGTATATGTGGACTGGACTGCTTGGATACTTCGGTAGAAAAAAATGGGCCAGGATTGCCCATTTGCCTATGCTCGCATTAGGTGGACAGTGTCATCCGGGCGTTTTTCTTATGGCTCCGATTTCACTGATGTTTTTTGTGACTACGTGGCGTATCCATTCTACAGAGCGTACTAAAGTGATTTTACAGACATTGGTTAGCGGGGTGTTAGCTATTATTTTGACAATGCCATGGATTCTAGGTGTGTATCTTGATAACATCAATAATATGTCAGGTTTTGGCCTAAATGGCACAAGTATGATGCAATCTAACGCTGGTAGTGACAGTCAAACCAATTATCATATGGCTACTCGTATATATCAACAACTCGGCAACTGGGAGTCGGGTTGGACGCAACCAGTACAGCCAACAATTACTCTGGTAGGAGTGATTGTTTTGATTGGACAGGTACTAATTCATAGAAAAAGGACTGCTGGAGGATTGATTGCTATTGGTTATATATTGCCTCCATTGATGCTCTTGGTTCTTTCTGCACGTTACGAGGACCATTTTATTTGGTCTGGTTTTGGTTTTGCTTTTATAGTTCAGGGTATATTTGTAGGTAGATTGTTGCCTGGATTTGTGCAAAGATGGGGGCACAATCATTATTCGCACAGGCGTGTGTGGATAATACAAATCATCAAATATGGAGGCATCCTAATATTTGGTCTTCTGGTAGTTACTCAATCACTGTTCAATATTCGATATGATCTTGGGCTAGGCCGCGCTTCTCTGGACGAACAGATAGCTGCGATTGATGTGGCTGAAGAACGTGCAATGAAATCCAATCGTGACTTTTTGATACTTGCTTCAGATGACTATGTGCAATGGGAGGCTTTGCGAGAAGGTAGGAATGCTAGAGTGGTTTGGGAAAATCGTGCTATGCCTTTGAGTAGTAATGGAGCTATTCTATTGGGTAGATCAAATTATGAGGGACGTCCATTCGTTTTCTCTTATGGAGAGATTATGGAGGGAGGTTTTCGTCTAGCAGAATTGTCGCCATCGGACAATTTTGTTCCAGATTTGGTGCCGCTGCAGCCGATATCATTGTCCAATGGAGGGACTTTCTTAGGTTTTATTAGAGAGTCTAAAGATAGTGTTCCCAGGCCTGGGGAAATATGGACTATTCATCTTGTTGAGCGGGTGGATTTTGTGGCGGAACATGACTACAAGGTTTTTGTGCACTTGTTGGATTCAAGCGGTAAAAAATATGCTCAAGTTGATTTACAGGGTCTCCCAGTTGCACACCAGAAAGCAGGTGAACATGTGCTTCATAAAATGTCGTTAGAGTTAGATAATAACCTGCCAGTTGGCGTACCGCTTATATTAGGTTTTGGAACATATCCCAATTCAGATGATGATATAACTTTTGATGCTAATGAAAATGGTTTAAGCAGCTCCGGAATCATCGAGATAAAGGCAACTGCAGATGCACTGGTAAATTCAGGCTATATAGATCTATTAGATCTTGTGGTAGACAAAAAAATAGTCCAAGGACAGCCGCTCAATGTTGGTGCTACTTGGCATGTTGTACGTGCTTCCTCGGTAGATATTGGTTTGCGTTGGAATCTCTTGTCTCTAGAAGGAGAACTTGTTTTTGACTCTGAGACAGACGTTGTCCTTGACTATTCGATTAACATGCTTCCTGCTGGGCTAGTGGTTACCAACCAATATGTTCTGCGTTTAGCTACAGACATACCGGCAGGTAATCATGTACTCCAAGTGAACATAGTACAAAATGCTAATGATGAATCACTAGCAAAATATAGTGTACCAATTGAGGTAGTGGTTCGTGAACGTAATTTTTCTAAGCCCTATATGCAACACCAAAAGCCAGCAAATTTTAGTGATGAGCTGGCGTTGCTAGGATATGATAGTGTACATAATGGTCTAGATGTTGATCTTACTTTGTATTGGCAGTCATATCGTCAAATGGAACATGACTACAAATACTTTGTGCACATGTGGCATGATGGTAGACTAGTGGGTCAAATAGACGCCAAACCTATAAACAATGAGTATCCGACGTCTTGGTGGGCACCTGGTGAAATATTATACGAATCAGTAAAACTGATAGCACCAGCACCTGGCAGTTACACCTTAACTACGGGCTTCTATGATCCATTTACTCAAGAGAGATTACGTGTTGTGCTTCCAGACAATCATGATATCACTAACGAGTGGGTTGAGTTGAACACGGTATCTTTGCCATAAATCTATATTATGAGGATATGCTACTTTGGTGCATTTGATCTCTCGTATACTCGCAACAATTTTATTCGTCGCGCTTTGGAGTTAAATGATTGTCATATAACATACTGTAATGTTCCTCAGTCTTGGCCAACATACAAGAAAATCGTACCCTTAATTAATCAATACAGGCAAGTTTGGCGTAAATGCGATCTGATCGTGGTTGCAGAGTTTTGTCAGGCAATAGTACCCTTGGCTTGGTTGTTAGGTCAAATAACTGGTAGGCCGGTGGTTTTTGACATGGTAATCGGATTGTATGAAGCCAGTGTGTTAGAACGTGGTAGGTATCCAACCAGCAGTTTTCCTGCAAGAAAATTATATTTTATAGACAAAGTCGCCGGTATGTTATCTCACAAAGTATTGACAGGTACGATTGCTTATAAAGAGTATTTGGTCAATGAATTCAGGATTTCTGCGGAGAAGATACAAGTGACTCCTTTGGGGGTCGACAATCATTTGTTTTGTCCTAAACCAAAATCAAAAACTAACTCATGCAGATTTACTGTTCTGTACCATGGGTCTTATATACCTAATCACGGAGTCGATACAATAATTAAAGCCGCTGCAAATTTTAGTAATGATACAAGGTTCAGCTTTAGACTAATTGGTGATGGAGAGGGAAAGGCGAATGCTATACGATTAGCTGAGCAGTTAGGTGTGGAAAACATAGAGTTCTTGTCCAAAGCTCCTTTTCAGCAGTTGTCTGACTACATTGCCGATGCTGATATAGTTCTTGGTGTATTTGGTGATACATCTCAGGCTAGGAAAGCAATGGCTAATAAGGTTCTTGAAGGTCTTGCTATGCAAAAGCCGGTAGTAACCGGGGATACGATGAGTATTCGTGAGAATTTCAGTCATAAGGAACATCTATGGTTAGTTCCACTAGGAGATGCTCGTGCACTTACAGAAGCGTTGATTTTTCTATCTGCAGACAAGAAATTGATGGCTAGATTGGCTGAAGCAGGTTATTCTCGTGTCACTGACCGATTGACCCCGCTTGTAGTAGGTAAGGATATGATAGCTAATTTCCATAGAATTACAGAAAGTCAATAATGAAATTTCTTTATCTTACTAATTCTCGGTTACCGGGCGAAAAGGCACATGCCATACAGATAATGAAAACTTGTGCTGCATTGGCTGCTGACGTTAGCGTAAAGATTGTACATCCTCGCCGGTTCAATCGGCCCTGGCTGCTATCAGTTGTTGATCTGCAGAAGTTTTACAAATTGCCGCGCGATGTCAAACGAAAGTCGGTATATTCACTTGATCTTTTCAACATAGTACCTAAGTTGCGATTTGGTAAATCGTTTGCTTACAAGTTTGTATTTGCTGTTCAGACCATAACCTATCATATTGCGTTGTTTCCGTTATTACTGAACAGTAGTGCCGACGTATATTACACGCGTGATAGCTTAACAGCAGCACTATTAATTATCTTGAGAAAGAAAAACACCAGCACGGTTATTTATGAATCGCATCGGTTTGCCAGTAGTCGACTAGGTCTATCGCTTGGCAGTTGGTTAGTCAACAAGTTAGACGGTATTGTCGTTCTGACTAACCTGCTTGCAATGCGATACCTGGAGTTAGGTATGTCTGAAAAGAGAATAGCTGTAGTTCCTGATGCAGCTGATGTTCATGACTTTGATCGTTGCAGTAAACTTGAAGCTCGCAATTATTTGAGTATTGATGAGAACATCTTTGTGGTGATGTACGTGGGACATATGTATAAGTGGAAAGGCGTTGACACTCTGGTTGAAGCAGCTACACAATTGACACACAATGAGCAGGTCTGGTTTGTTGGTGGTACTCCCGAGGAGCTGCCACGTATAGAACAACTTACCAATAAATTTGATGCTACCAATGTTCACTTGGCGGGATATGTGCCTTATCGCCATATATCTACTTACATGGCTGCTGCTGATGTATTGGTTATACCTAACAGTGGCGATTCTGACGTATCTAGGTTTTATACCTCGCCAATCAAATTGTTTGAATATATGGCTGCTAAGAGGCCAATCATTGCCTCAAATCTACCATCTCTGCGAGAGATAATTACGCATGGTGAGACAGCGTTGCTCGTAGAGCCAGATGATTCACACTCACTAGCTATAGCAATCCAGCGGCTGCGTTTAGACCCAGATCTGTCGTCACGACTTGTGGACAGTGCTACCTCGTTAGTTAATGAATACACTTGGTCTAGTCGATCGAGGCATATACTTGAATTTGTCACCAGTATTGTTAATCTGTCTGATGATTAAGTGTTTGACTGATTGTTACATATCATTGTAACGGTTGTGCTTGTATTATGCTCCAACGTATATTCATATCTACTGGCATCATACTGTTAGCTGCTTTTTTACGACTCTGGCAAATTGGTAGTGCCCCTTCAGCTCTGAATTATGACGAAGCTCTCAATGGTTTGATATCGGCTCAGATATTGAATGGCGAGCATCCGGGATTATTAGCTCTACAAGATAGCCGGGAGCCTCTGCATTTCTATCTGACAGCTATTTCACTATCGATGTTGGGTAATACCCCTGGGGCATTACGTCTCCCATATGTGATATGTAGTTTTGCCCTAGTTGGGGCTGTTGGGATACTGGCTAGGGAACTATTTTGTCAAAAGGTGGGATGGCTGACTGCCATACTATGTACTTGCACAGTGTGGCCAATGTATTTGGGGCGCTATGGAACGCGATCGGTGGTGTTTGCTCTGACAATTGCTATGGCCCTTTATTTTACTGTGCGTGCATCACGTGGACGCAATTTATGGGTCTGGGTTATAGCAGGTTTGTGTTTTGGTGTTTCTCACTATACTTATACAGTCAATTTATTTGTGGTGCCTGCTATTATTCTTATTGTGCTCGGTATGCTAGTTTGGTATCGTAATGAAGTTTCTGACAACTGGCGAGGCATTCTCGTCTTGATATCGATTACTGTACTAGTTGCTTTGCCCATATTGGTTTATCGTAGTGATCTATTAATGCAGTCATTTTCACGCCCACGGAGTCTGTCTGTGTTCTATGAAGGACAGGGGTTTTATGATTTCCTAAGGACAATATTAGTTCAAGCAGTGTTAGTACTAAGAATGTTCTTCATACGTGGGGATGCTAATCCCCTACACAATATTCCTGGACGTCCAATCTTTGACTTTACCATGGCTATTTGTTTCTTGTGGGGTTTGACTAGAAGTCTGAGCGGGCGTTACCAGTCTCGTGGTGTTCTAGTATTGGCCTGGACATGTATGTTTCTATTACCAACTTTTATGTCCAAGAGCGCTCCACATTTCTTGCGCTCCGTAGGTGTATTACCTGTACTTTTCATTATTCCAGCACTTGGCCTACGAAGTATGTACAACTGGATTAACAGGATTGCTGACCGCTTGGTAGCTATGGTGCTAGTATCAGGGTTGTTAGGAATATCTATAATATTTTCCATTCGTGACTTTATCCTCAGTGACTTCTTGAATGAACCATATGTTTATAGAGCTTATCATGGTGATGAGACATCTCTGGCACTCCAGATCAATCAAAGACTGTCGGCTGGTTGGACTGGGAGCAATCTACAAGCTGAATTAAATGTTGCTCGTGTAAATATATGGGTTGATCCTGCAGTATGGGACAGAAATCGTTATGCTGAATTTCTTGTACCTGGGCAGCCAGGTGAAATATCCGGATTACATTTGTTATCTTTGTCTACAAAATTACCGGATAGTGGTGGGGCACTTTTCGTGCATCCTCGAAATGCTGATTACTGGATGTCACATATTCCTGGAGGTCGAATAATTAATTTTGAAACTGGTCCTTGGCTCTTTGACTCACTGAATCAGACTGCTGAACCCATATACCAAATTATTTCCTGGTAAATGAATTAGCACTTTCGTTTTGTAATGATATGAAAACTGCCCTTGTCCAAAATGATTCATGGTTTATAATGCCGGCTTAGCAATTGTGTGAGGTTTTATCTATGAGCAAACGCGTCCAGACACGTGTTCAGCAGGAGAGTCAAAAACGGAGGCGGCGTTTCATTTCGATTTCGGTGATTACCACTGTTGTGTTGGTCGTGGTTGTACTAATAATCCGGCAGAGCAATAGAGATACTGTGGAGATAGTGTCAGTCGATCAAGAAGTACCTGCATATGCAGATGGTAGAGCTTTGGGATCTGTAGATGCTCCTGTTTTGGTACAAAGTTTTTCCAATTTTCCATGTCCACATTGCCGTACACTTGCTACAGGTGCTGCGCTGCTGATTGAGAGCAATTTTGTTGAATATGGACTCGTACGCTATGAATATCATTATGCAACCTTTAATCAGTCTGTAGGCAGATTTGCTGCTGAGGCAGCTGAATGCGCCAATCAACAGGGCGTATTTTGGCCTTATCATGACATTCTATATGCTAATCAGACTGGAGCCCGAGATCAATACTCAGAGAGCAGATTGTTTGCATTTGCAGAAGACTTAGACCTTGATCGGCGAGAGTTTCGCAGCTGTCTTAATGATGGTAAATCCAGTGCAGTTGTTCAGAAAGATGCAGAGCTTGCTGCCGAGATGGGGGTAAATGCAACTCCTACTATGTTTATAAATGGAGAAAAGGTGCAGGGATCTTTGTCGTTTGAAGTCTACAAGGAAATCATTGAACGAAAACTAGAGTGAAACTGATACTAAGACGCAATGTTGTGGATAATTCAAGTAAGTTGTCATAGGAGTATCTGAGTGAATTATTCGACTACTAGAGTTCCCGAAGGAAACAAAATCGTTATGTTGGATGGCAAGTTTAATGTCCCCAATAATCCTGTTGTGCCGTTTGTGGAGGGAGATGGTATCGGACCTGATATATGGAGCGCATCTCGCCGGATACTGGACTCTGCTGTGTCAATTGCTTATGGTGATCAACGAAAGATATCATGGATGGAAGTGTTTGCAGGCCAAAAGGCATTTGATAGATTCGATGAGTGGCTTCCTGCTGATACTGTGCATGCTTTCCGTGAGTTTTTGGTTGGTATCAAAGGCCCTCTTACTACACCAGTTGGTGGTGGTATAAGGTCATTAAATGTTGCTTTACGGCAGCAACTTGACCTATATGTTTGCCAGCGGCCAGTGCGCTGGTTTGATGGCGTACCATCCCCAGTGAAGAATCCACAGCGTGTGGATATGGTTATATTCCGAGAGAATACTGAAGACATATATGCTGGTATTGAGTTTGAAGAAGGAACAGAAGAGGTACGTATTTTTCAGAATTTGTTAAAGGAGTCTTTCCCAGACCTATTTAAGAAGATTCGATTTCCAGAAACTAGTGGTATTGGTATCAAACCTGTTTCGCTTGAGGGCACCGAGAGGTTAATGAGGGCTGCTATTAAGTATGCTATAGATAATAGTCGTAAAAGTGTTACTATGATGCACAAGGGTAACATTATGAAATTCACTGAAGGTGCCTTTCGTAATTGGGGATATGAACTTGCGGAGCGCGAGTTCTCCTCTGAGACATATACATGGAGCCAATGGGAGCATACAAAGGCCAACAATGGTGAAGCAGTTGCTAACGATGAGCAAGATGAAGCTATTGCTGCTGGTAGGATTTTGATCAAGGACACTATTGCTGATATTATGTTGCAGCAGGTGCTGACTCGTCCAGGTGAGTTTGATGTAATTGCTACTATGAATTTGAATGGTGATTACCTCTCTGATGCTCTGGCCGCACAAGTTGGTGGTATAGGCATTGCTCCTGGTGGGAATATCAATTACAGTACTGGTGTAGCTGTGTTTGAGGCTACACACGGCACTGCCCCCAAGTATGCTGGGCAGGATAAAGTCAACCCAGGTTCAGTGACATTATCTGGAGAGATGATGTTACGGTATATGGGTTGGACAGAAGCTGCTGACCTGATTATTAAGGGTATGGGCAGTGCAATCAAATCCAGGACAGTTACCTACGATTTTCATAGATTGATGGAAGGGGCAACTCTACTAAAATGCTCTGAATTCGGTGATGCAGTAATTACTAAAATGAGTTAGTTATTATAGGCTTAGGACAATTATTTACTAATGGATAACACACAAATCTTAGTTATAGCTGTAGTTGTTATTGCAGTATTAACTATAGGTGGTGGATCAACCTTAGCGATTAGTCTGTATCAAGCCAACCGTTTGATCATTGAAACTGTTTCAGCTCCGCGGCCAGACAGCGTGCAGGATCACGGAGGTCATGTATCAGGGTTGGGCGAGACTACTCGTTCAGATAGGTGGTGGATTGAGCCACTTTGGACCGGTTTCGGATTTCTATGCTTTGTAGCTTATGCTAATTGGGCTGGATTTCAGGGTGAACATTATTGGCACGGCTCATATTTGTCTCCTTTCTATTCTCCAGTTCTGTTTGTTGATATTTCGCGTATTGGAGCTGCTCCATTAGAGCATGCTTGGTTTGGTATTTGGCCTGACTGGATTAGGCAAATTTGGCCTCCATTTTTTCCAACTTCACCAGCTTGGTTGATTTTGGCGGTCCCGCTTTCTTTTCGTTTGACGTGCTATTACTATCGTAAGTTTTACTACCGCTCATATTTCTTGAGTCCTCCAGGATGTGCTGTGGGAGCTATGCCAAGCAATATTCTGGCTGGTCCGACCGGGACTAAGCAGTACAAAGGTGAAACAGCATTGTTTATCTTTCAAAATATGCATCGCTACACATGGTATCTGGCGTGCGCGTATATAGTTATTCTCTCATGGGACGCATTCATATCATTGTGGGAGGGTGGAGAAGTTTTTAGTGGTCGTTTGGGTGTAGGTGTTGGATCAATTGTGTTGTTAATTAACCCACTATTATTAGCTACTTACACATTTGGATGTCACTCATGTAGACACTTAGTGGGCGGCAGAAAAAATACTTTTTCTGGCAACATTGGTGTACGTATGAGATTTAGCTTGTGGAAGAGAGTGACCTGGCTAAATCAGAGGCACATGTTGTTTGCATGGCTAAGCATGATATGGGTTGGATTTAGTGATTTTTACGTACGTATGTGTTCTATGGGTATCATCAGTGATATTAACACCTGGTAGAGGTTTGGCAAAATATGAATGCGGATATATCTGAGATTCAGACATTTGATCATGATGTGGTTGTTATTGGTGCGGGAGGAGCAGGACTTAGAGCTGCTATAGAATGTTCTGCCCAAGGCCTAAATACCGGCATGATTTGCAAATCATTACTGGGTAAGGCGCATACAGTTATGGCTGAAGGGGGCGTGGCAGCTTCGTTGGGTCATACAGATCAGCGCGATAATTGGAAGGTTCATTTTAGAGATACGATACGTGGTGGCAAGTTTCTTAATCAATGGAGAATGGCCGAGCTACATGCGCAGCACGCTGCGGACAGGGTTAGGGAGCTGGAGGAATGGGGTGCGGTGTTTGATCGTACGCCAGATGGATACATTAATCAACGTCCGTTTGGAGGTCATCGTTATCCGAGGCTTGCCCATACAGGTGACCGTACCGGTCTTGAGATCATCCGTACTTTACAGGATTATGGTATTCATCAGGGAATACATGTGCATCAGGAATGTACTGGACTAAAACTTTTAAAAGACTCGGGCAGAATAAGTGGAGTCTTAGGATACTGGCGGGATACAGGTCGGTTTGTATTGTTTCGAACCAAGGCAGTTATTATGTCCACTGGGGGTGCTGGAAAAATCTGGCGTGTTACAAGTAATTCTTGGGAATATACCGGGGATGGTATTGAGATGGCTTATAGTGCTGGCGCAGAATTGATTGACATGGAATTTGCTCAATTTCACCCGACCGGTATGATTTGGCCAATAAGTGTGCGAGGAATATTGGTCACTGAAGGTGTGCGTGGTGAGGGTGGTGTTCTTCTAAACAGTGAAAATGAAAGGTTTATGTTCAATTACACCCCTGACCGTTTTAAAGAAGAAACTGCCGATTCACCCGAAGAGGCACAGCGATGGTTGGATGGGGATGCAAGTGCTCGTAGGCCTCCTGAGCTATTAACTCGTGACGTTGTAGCAAAGTCTATTATGAAGGAGGTTGAAGCTGGTCGTGGTTCACCTCATGGAGGTGCTTATTTGGATATTGCTAGCAGAAGAGATGGTGAATACATAAAACGTAAGTTGCCGAGCATGTACCATCAATTCAAAGAACTGGCTGAGGTTGATATTACCAAAGAACGAATGGAAGTAGGACCTACTCTGCATTATATGATGGGAGGTATAGCAGTAGATGGTGATACGCAGATGACTGCTGTACCAGGTCTATTTGCCTGTGGAGAATGCACTGGTGGGATGCATGGCGCAAATCGTCTGGGTGGCAATTCATTAAGTGACTTGCTAGTGTTTGGTTGGCTTGCTGGCAAAGGAGCAAAGGACTATGTTGGCCAATTATCTAGACCATTGCAGATTGTTCCTGAACATATTGAGGAAGCAAGGCGTGAGGCAGTGGCTCCGTTGAATATAGAAGGAGGGGAGAACCCTTATCTTTTGCACGAAGAACTACAAAATATCATGAATGATGTCAATATAGTTCGTACTGCTGATGGATTGAAAAGAGCCATAGAGTCACTCCAGAAATTAAAGCCCAGGGTAGCAAACATTTATGCTGCTGGATCAAGTCAATATAATCCAGGTTGGAATCAAGCATTGTCAATGCGCCCCATGGTTATGGTAGCTGAAGCAGTAGCACGAGCTGCACTCATCCGTGAGGAAAGTCGTGGAGCTCATACTAGACTAGATTTTGAAGGAGAGCGTGAAGAGTGGGGTAATATCAATGTAATGATGTGTCAGAATGCTGATGGTTCCATGGATATTAGGAAAGTACAAAGAGATGTGCCACCGGACCACTTAGCGGAAATTGCTTATGCAAATCTAGAGGACTTGGAAGGAGGACTACATGTCTGAGTATACCTTCCGAATATGGAGAGGAGATTCAGCAAGTGGCGAATTTGTTGACTACCAAACTGAGGTTGACGATGGCATGGTTGTGCTTGACGTTTTGCATAGAATACAGGCTGAGCAAGCTGGCGATATGGCTTTAAGGTGGAATTGCAAGGCTGGTAAATGTGGTTCATGTGGTATGGAGGTGAATGGAAAACCAAAATTGGCTTGTATGACTCGTATGAATACATACTTGGAGGAAGATGTTATTACTGTACAGCCATTAAAAACATTTCCAGTAATTAAAGACTTGGTGTGTGATGTTTCATGGAATTATGATCAAAATCTAAAGATTAGACCCTTTAAGCCTGGACCTGCCGATTCTGATGGTAGATATAGAATGAGTCAGAAAGATGTCGATCGGGTGCAGGAGTTTCGTAAATGTATAGAGTGCTACTTGTGTCAGGATGTGTGTCATGTATTGCGTGATCATAAGCGCACAGATGTATTTGTTGGTCCCAGATTCATGATTCGCGCTGCTAGTTTAGATATGCACCCTCTAGATGTTGAAGATCGTATTCCTGATATACGTGATGAGCTTGGATCCGGATACTGTAATATCACTCGGTGCTGTACTGATGTGTGTCCAGAGAACATTAGTATCACAGATAATGCGATCATACCTCTAAAAGAGCGTGTTGCTGACAGATATTATGACCCGATTATTTGGCTGAATAACAAGGTGTCGGGTCTTTTCCAGAATGGTTCTAAGACCTAGAATCCCAAGTAGTATCACACATTGTTGCTGTAGATTTACTATAATATTGTGTTAGGTTGAGCTGGAAAATTTGCCCCGGTAGCTCAAATGGAAGAGCGAGGCTCTCCTAAAGCCTAGGTTAAGGGTTCGAGTCCCTTCCGGGGTACAATGTAGTCATTCAACAGTTTTGGCAAGTGTCAGATTGTTTCTATACGTTCAGATAACACTTCTAGCAGTCGGTCTAATTCCTCTACAGTATTGTAGTGTGCCGGTCCAACTCTTATCATGCCGCCTGTTTCTGTCAGACCTAATTGGTTTATTATTTCAATAGCATAATGGTGTCCATCCCAAACGAATATGTTTTCATCAGCCAGGATTTTAGCTATATCTCTAGGCTGGCATCCATCTACAGTGAAAGATACTGTTGGCACACGTTCGCTAAGTCGATTTGTGTCTGTAATACCCCAAATTCTTACTCCAGAGGTTTTCAGCAACCCTTCAATTAAGTGTGTGCTTAGTTTTTGCTCGTAGGCTTGAATGGCAGCCATACCACAATGAAGATGTAGCCTACGATT
Source organism: Anaerolineales bacterium UBA1136 (assembly GCA_002311455.1). GTDB lineage: Bacteria > Chloroflexota > Anaerolineae > Anaerolineales > UBA11657 > UBA11657. The sequence continues at coordinate 39,220 of DCAJ01000051.1, forward strand.
GGACATTGCAGAAAATTGACTGGCATAGTCATGACCAAACTCACTACCTACCCATGCTATATGTTCGAGTGCTCCCAATGTACCTGCCTGTCCTTCATGACTTTGCGTGCCTGTTTCAAACTTGTGGGGCGGTTTGTTTTCAGCGGGACGCACCTTGTATGCTGGAAGGCTATCGAGTAACTCATATTTAGCCCAAAGCACACCTTGATGAGGTCCAAAGAATTTGTACGGACTGCATACCAGAAAATCAGCCCCAATGGCTTGAACATCTGTAGGAGCGTGAGGAGCGTATTGGACGGCATCAACAAATACTAATGCTCCTACAGAGTGCGCCATAGCAGCAATTTTCTTTACCGGGTTGATTGTCCCCACTGAATTTGATGCATAACCAACTGCTACCAATTTGGTTTTATTGGTCAGTAGTTTTTCAAAACTTTCCAAATTGAGAGTGCAGTCTCTTGGGTCAAAGTCTATCCAGCGTATCTTGGCACCAGTTTCGTCTGAGAGTTGTAACCATGGAGCTATATTTGCATCATGATCCAGGCGTGTGACTATAATCTCATGTTCGGGCTGTATCCATTGTGTTAGAGAGTGGGAAATGGCAAAAGTAAGGCTGGTCATATTTTGACCAAACACTATCTCTCTCTCAGTTTCTGCGTTGAGGAACTCAGACATAGCGAGGCGAGTCTCGAGCAAAACAGCGTCAGTGTCCAAAGAGGTACGGAAAGTTCCTCCACTATTTGCATTGTTTCTTAGCAAATAGTTTTGTATTTGGTCTAAACTAGATTGGCATATCTGCGTGCCGCCTGGGTTATCCAGATATATTCTATTTACTCCGTTGTCTTTTATGTCAAGAGATGGAAATCTAGCACGCACCTTAATTGTATCAAGGTACTCAGAAGGAAATGTGTTACTCATTCTTTATTATATCAGTTCAAAATAGTAGGTGAATTGCACATTGTCACCATTTCTATTGCTATTTAAGTTATGAGGACGAGACCTATCAAGTTTTACCCTATGCTAAAATTAGCTTGCCATGGATGGTCGCCGTATAAACCTAAATTCAGCCGGTCTGTCAGTTATTCTACAGGAAACGGCATTGGATGCACGCAAGGCGGAGATCCTAATTGATGCACGACCATTTTGGGACTACTCTGAATTGCGTATGCTGCCTGGTTTTGGCAAGAAGACGTTACTAAAACTTGCTGATGTTGCAACAGTAGTTCCTCCTCAGCCCATCAATATAAATATGTGTAGTGCAGAAGACCTTCAATCAATACCAGGTGTAGGAATTGTGCTGGCACGGCGCATTGTAGCAGACCGTCCATATGGCAGCTTAGAGGATGTGGCACTGGTAAAGGGAATTAGTACTACTGTAATGCATGTGTTGCGACAGCGCTCTGTGGCCGTTATTGCAATACATGACAATAACGCAGAATCTGTTTGGTCTAATACAGTTCCAATGGATATAAACATTTGTGATGAAGAATTGTTGTTACAGCTACCCGGAGTAGGGCCCAAGCTTGCCAGAAGGATTGTTTCTCGTAGACCATTAGATCATATTGATGATTTGCGTGAAGTAAAGGGTATAGGCGCAACCCAATTTGAAAAACTGAGTAGTTTATGCGAGGTGTCAGCCACAGTTGCCCAGGGTATGCAGGCTGATTTTGTCGAGGACGATACATGGTTCTCCGAAGGTGTCGTAGAAAATTCCGGTTTTGAATCAAGCTTAGCCTTGCCCCAGGTGGCTAATCCGGTAATGTCACTTGTTGCTTATGAAGCTGCGGTGGATCAGGAAATACGTAGAAGAATTCCATTGTTATTGTCGGGTTGGCTAGTAGCTACCGTAATAATTATTGGACTATTTTTACTGGAGAATTATGGATTCATTAGTATTAATTTGTCCAGATAAATTCTTGAATCTGTCAAAGATATTCTAATGAATCCTGACTCACGTAAGATTGATATAAACACTGCTTCGATCAGTGCTCTAATCCAATTGCCTCAAGTTGGTCCAGCGCTTGCTAGTGAAATAATTGCTGCTCGTCCATATGCACGCCTTTCTGAACTCAAGCTGGTATCTGGTATAGGTGAAAAAATTTACACTGTACTCAAGGATTATTTGCGTGTTGCCACTGATAGCGTAGTGGCGGCGGCGCATCTCAGTGATAATGCCATCTCTTCATCTTCATTGATAGTGTCTGGCAAGCTGGATATAAATAGAGCTTCCATACAAGAATTACAAGATGTACCCGGAATTGGACTGGCGCTGGCCAAGACTATCGTGGCAGGCAGGCCGTATGGGCGCTTACCAGATTTGCGGAAGGTTAGCGGAGTAGGTCACAAATTGTATGCAGGACTACACAAATATTTACGCGTACCTACTAGTCGCAGTTCGTCAGATAGATCAGAGCAACCACGATTGGAACCAAGCTCAAAGCGTAAATATAATTCCACATCTTATTCCGATGAAATTCTAGAAATGCCATCCTTTGAAGACGATACCAGTTCCGTACTAAGCGTTTCTGATTATTCTGATAGTAGATCTGAGGACAGCGATCCTGTCGAGGTTGACACAGTGAAGGAATTGATTGGCCCACCAATAATAGATGGCGGCGGTCAGGTTACTGTGGACTTGGAATCATCAGGGAGAGTATCTGCAGACTCAGTAAAGATTGTGAACAAGAGATTGAGGTCTGATTGGCAACCCGTAAATATTGCTATCAGACCTTATAGGCGACGAAGACGATGGAGGCTGATTGCTGCAGCTGTGATCGCTGGCAGCATTCTTGGGGTATTACAGACCTATGGTTTGCTGGGAAAAGTAATTTCTAATCCTATGGGGTTTTTGTCAATTGGATTAGATGAGCAATTATTTCTCGAGAGTGAACAAGAAGATCAATTGCAAGGTATTAGTACGTCTACAATAGTAATTCCAACTGTGGTGTCTAGTCAGATAGCAATAAGTCAATCAACGTTAACTGCGATGGTTGTCGAGACATCATCTGTGATTAAAGTCACTTCTGCAAGCACGCAGACTGTCTCAGAAATATCATCAGTCGTCATAACTCCTGAAGTTGAAAAAATTCCTACAGTAACGCCAATTGTGATCCCTACTATGACTCAAATGCCTACCCCTACAAAGGCTGCTCCAATTCCACAAAGTGTGCGAAACCTTAATCCCACAGTTGTTCCTAGATTCGTACTTTGGGAGGAGGGGTTTGAACCACTACGGTTTGCTAATTGGGGGAGGAACGAGACGGAGAACTGGTATTCAGGAATTGAGGATGGTGTTTTTAGGCTCATAACAAAGCAGCGTAACAAGCAATTTTACTCCTCAGCACCCGAATCTGATCTAGTCGAGCGCAATTTTTATTATGAAGGTGATGTAATAGTAGAATATTGTACTGGAAAGGATTTCTATGGATTGCTCTTTAAAGCAAAATTAGATGTTGATGAATATTTTGCTGCTACTATAACATGCGAAGGTAATTATCGATTGATAAGCAAGATGAATGGCATTTACGAGGACTTACGCATAGCTGCTTCGGATGTCGTTCCACAGGGGCCCGGTATTTATCGTCTTGGGATTCTCCTGAAGGGAGATAGCTTCAGCCTGCATGTTGATGGCTTACAGGTACACACATATACCTGGGACGGCCTAGATCAAGTTGCTTCTGGAGAATTTGGAGTGTATGCGCGTTCAGTTGAATCCGACGAGTTAAAGGTGAGTTGGGACAACCTTATTGCGACTGAACTAGAACGCTGAATAGTTCCACTTTTGTTCTGACGATTTCTTGAAAGGGTAGACTAATTATTACTAATAATAGAAAGAATTCTAGGCGTACAGCTATAGAATTACTTCAAAGTAATCCCTCAGTGTCAGTCCTTATTATAGGTGGCGGAATAAATGGTGCTGGTGTTTTTCGTGATTTGGCTTTACAGGGTGTAGATGTCTTGTTAGTTGATAAATCAGATTTTTCCTCAGGCACAAGTTCAGCAACTTCACACATGGCTCATGGTGGCTTACGTTATTTGGAAAATGGTGATTTCAATTTGGTTCGTGAGGCAGTCAGTGAGCGTAACCTGTTAATTGAAAATGCTCCTCATTATGTGAATCCTTTGCCTACAACAATCCCAATATTCAAATGGTATTCGGGTTTGTTAAATGCGCCGTTAAAGTTTCTGGGTCTTCTGGACAAAACAGTTGAGCGTGGTGCTATGTTGATAAAGATTGGTTTATTATTATACGATTCATTTACGCGTTCTACCGGAACTGTACTCCGACATAGATTTATGTCGAGATCAGACTCCTTAGCTCGATTTCCTTTACTTAACCCTGATGTACTTTGTACGGCTACTTATTATGATGCTTCTATATTGGCTCCTGAAAGGGTCTGTACAGAATTGATTTGCGATGCATTAGATATGGGTGGTCATGCACAAGTCGCTAACTATGTGTCAGCTTTTGGAGCGTTTGGTGAGGAAGTTAGATTGCGGGATGAGTTGACTGGTGAGATGTATACAGTGAAGCCAAAATTAGTTGTTAATGCATCTGGTCCATGGATAGATAAGGTTAACCAATCGCTGAAGCGAGACACCGCACTTGTTAGTGGTAGTAAAGGTTCTCACATAGTAATTGACAATTATCAATTACGAACTGCTATAAGTAACCATGAATTCTTTTTTGAGAATGATGATGGACGTATAGTATTAATATGTCCTCTCGCGGACAAAATATTAATAGGTACGTCGGAATTATTTTGTGACGACCCCAATCATGTATGCTGTACACCTGAAGAGGTAGATTACTTCATTACAATGATTTTGAAAGTGTTTCCAAAAGCAGTTGTGAGTAAGGACCAGATTGTTTTTTCGTTTTCCGGTGTAAGACCGCTTATGTTTGGCAAATCGAGTGATCCTGGTAATATCAGTCGCGACCATAGAGTGTTGTTGTTGTCACCTGGGCAAGGAATTGACTTCCCAATTTATACTTTGGTAGGAGGCAAGTGGACCACATTCCGATCGTTGGCGGAAAAGGCAACTGATCAAACTTTGATAACTCTAGGTCGAAAACGTCAATATAGTACACGTAATTTGTCTATTGGAGGCGGTAAAGATTATCCGCAGGGGATGGATGCCGAGAAGCGTTTTTTAGATAACATAATATTAGAAACTGGCTTTGAGGCCCACAGAGTTAAGGAGTTGTTCGATCGTTATGGAACTAGAGCAGCAAATGTTGCAAGTTTCATTGCTGGAGAGACTGAGGAGACTGATCCTTGTCTTGATAACCATGCAGGCTATACTCGTGGAGAAATAACTTTTCTTACAAGACACGAATATGTTTTGCGTTTGGAAGACTTAATCTTAAGACGCACACTCCTAGCAATGTTAGGTGAAATCAGTGTTGGATTGATTGTAGAACTGGCACAAGTGGTAGGAGATGAATTAGGGTGGTCTGAGAGTACTCGTAAAGATGAGGTTGATGATGTCTTAAGTGTATTGTCCCGCAAACATGGCGTCAAGTTGTGTTGAAAATATGTTCAAATAGATGGGTTTATTTGTTACTAATATGCTAGTATTAACAGCTTTCCTGCTTTAGATTGTCTAGGCTAGAAGTTCTATCAAGACTGGGAGATTTTTATGGGTGCCAATAACAACGCTAATTCTCAAGAGATAACCCTGAGTCGCACACTCGGTCTTATGGACATTACCATGATTGGTATTGGAGCTATGGTTGGCGCTGGCATTTTTGTCTTAATTGGGATAGCGGCTGGGTATGCAGGCCCTTCACTACCAATTGCATTTCTCTTGAATGGTATCGTAACGACATTCACAGCTTTGTCGTACGCTGAATTAGGGTCATCAATTCCCGCGGCTGGTGGAGGATATCTATGGGTGAAGGAAGGTTTAGGCGGCACTCAAGGATTCTTAGCCGGTTGGATGAATTGGTTTGCTTACATTGTTGCATGCGCTTTGTATGGGTTAGGTTTTGGGAGACTGGCAGTTGAATTATGGCTCTTAACAGGCATACCACTTCCTTTGTCTGAACATCAACTTGCTCTAACCTTTATGCTTTTAGTTGTTGGGATCTTTGCGTATATCAACTCACGCGGTGCAAGTGAAGCTGGATTGGCAGGCAGCGTGATTACAATTGCCAAGGTAGTAATTCTCTTCGTCTTCATTGGTTTCGGACTGTACGCGATGTTCAATAATCCGAATTGGACAGACAACTTTTCGGCAGGCATGCTGCCCAATGGTATCGGTGGCGTGTTTGTAGCTATGGGGATGACATTCATTGCGTTTGAGGGTTATGAAATTATTGCGCAAAGTGGTGAAGAGGTGAAAAATCCGGAACGTAATATTCCGCGTGCGATCTTCTATTCGATAGGTACAGTAGTCATAATTTACGTTCTGATAGGTTTTGTAGTAATTGGAGCTGTGGTTCCACCTTCCGGTTCTGCAGTGTGGCAATATCTTGCACAAGCCAAAGAGGTGGCTATTGTGCGTGCCGCAGAGCAATTTATGCCAATTGGCGGTATTCTAATATTGATCGCTGGTTTGGCTTCTACTATGTCAGCATTAAATGCTACCATTTATTCCTCCTCTCGAGTATCTTTTGCTATGGGCCGTGAACGGAATTTGCCATCGGCTTTTGCATACATTCATCCTCGTATGCACACTCCATACTGGGCAATATTTTTGTCAGCTATACTAGTTGTAGTAATGGGATTCACCTTGCCGATAATCCAGGTGGCTGCTGCTGCCAACGTAATGTTTTTGCTGTTGTTTACTCAGGTAAATGTGGCAGTTATGACTCTACGACATCGCCGGCCAGAACTGGAGCGAGGATTTAGGGTGCCTCTGTTTCCGTGGCCAGCTGTGATTGGCATCGTTAGCAATCTGGCTATGGCCATATTTCTGGCATTGAAATTAGGTCAAGTGGGACTTTTGAGTGTTGGCTGGATAGGCATTGGACTGCTCTTGTATTGGGGATACTTCAGCAAGAAAGAAGAGCAGGAGCGACCTAAGGAAGTCTTGCATGAGGAAGCACTGACTTCAGTGGATTATTCTGTACTGCTTCCGGTGTCTGATTTAAATCAAGCGCAGATACTAGGGCGTTTGGGGAGCATCCTGGCTAAAGAACATGAGGGAGAGGTGCTTGCGCTACATGTTATCAAGGTTCCTAAGCAGCTTCAACTGAATGATGGGCGCTTATTTTTGCGTGAGCGCCGACCCTATATAGACAAAGTAATTGAGCAAGCCAGAGTGTTAGATGTGCCTGTACATACTATGATAAGACTAGGTCGC
>DCAJ01000051.1:46557-50240 GCA_002311455.1 Anaerolineales bacterium UBA1136
GGTCGCTCTATATCTGATGCAATTCTGAAAACTGTTCATGAGAACAAAAGTGATTTAGCATTGTTCGGATGGCCGGGGTCTACCGGTTCGCGTGACCAGATGTTTGGCTCAGTAATTGATCGTGTTGCCTCAAATCCCCCAACTGATGTTGCAATTTTTCGTCATCGCCCTTATGATAAATTGCAATCCATTCTGGTTCCAGTAGCAGGTGGTCCAAATGGTCGATTGGCTGCTAGTTTAGCTATTGCACTGGCTCGCAATACTCCAGAGTCTACAAAAGTCGTCTTGGTACATGTATCTCTGTCCAGCAGCAATCCTAAGGATGCGGAGGCACGTGCTCAGAATGCTTTTCGAAGGGCTACTGAAGGACGTAGGTATGAATTGATTGAACAACGTGTCACAATATCTGACAGCCCCGCTACAGGTATTTTAGAAGCTTCTTTGGATTGCGACATGATAGTGATTGGTGCTACAAGAGAGCGTTTGTTCCGTAATATCCTTGTCGGAAATTTATCTGAGCAGATTGCTGAGAAAGCACATTGTCCAGTATTAATGGTTAAACGTCGCAGCACTGTTTTTGAGTCTATTCTAAGGGAGACAGTAATTGCATGACATCTATGCTCAATAGTGTCAAAGTTTGATTTTCACTTAATTGTGCTTTGTTGAAATAGCCATATGCAAGCTGAATTAATAAATACAGAATTAATTATTGCAGCTTTGTTGTTGATTGCCGCGTTGGTGTCGTGGTTCACAAAACTTGTTCGATTTCCTTACACAGTGGGTTTAGTAATAGTCGGTGTGCTGATTACAATGTTGATGCCCGAGAAACCAGAGATGGATCCAGCACTGGCACGTGAATTGATTCTACTGATATTGTTACCCCCTTTAATATTTGAAGCTGCCTTACATATTGAGTTTTCTGAATTTCGGGATAATCTACTGACTATGCTCGTGTTTGCAATTCCAGGAGTCTTGCTAACAACAATACTTGTGGGTTGGTTGCTTGCCACTGTGACTGGTCTGCCACTCTTTACTATGCTGGTGTTCGGTGCACTCATCGCGGCCACAGACCCTGTTGCAGTAACTGCTATTTTTAGAGATTTGGGTTTGCCCAAGCGTCTTGGTTTGCTTACGGAAGGAGAGAGTCTTCTTAATGATGCTACCGCAATAGTGGTTTTCACTTTGCTATTGGAATTTGCATTAGATCCTGTGAGATTCAGTTTTTCCCAAGGGGTGATAGAGTTTGCGCGTGTATCAGGAGTCGGCTTGTTTGTAGGTTTTGGCCTAGGTTATGTTGCCTACCATTTGATTAGACAAATTGATGATTATCTCGTCGAAACGGTACTGAGTGTTGTGCTTGCTTATGGCTCCTACCTATTGGCAGAGCAGATTCATGCCAGTGGAGTATTAGCTGTGTTGGCCTCTGGTTTGTTAATCGGCAACAGCGGAAGACGTTACGGAATGAGTCATACTACCCGAAATGTCCTAATACATATATGGGAATTCATGGCTTTCCTAGCAAATACATTTGTCTTTCTGCTGATAGGGTTGCTCATTGATTTAGATAAGTTGTTTGGCAGTCTTTTGCTACTTGCAGCAGCTATTCTAATTACTTTATTTGCTCGTATAATCACGGTGTTCGGTTTTAGTCCATTACTTAACAGATTTGCTCTCAACCGGACTCCATTCTCTGGGCAAGCCGTACTCGTTTGGGGTGGTCTGCGCGGAGGCATTGCGCTAGCATTGGCCTTGACCCTGCCATCAAACCTTGTCGGGCACGATCAGGTGTTAGTTATGACATTTGGCGTGGTGCTTTTTACACTTGGAGTGCAAGCTACTACTCTTCCTGCATTGCTTAGGAGATTGGGTCTATTGAGTGGTGGAAAAAATCTTATTGAATATGAGCGAAGGCGCGCTCGACTGGCCGCCGTCAGAGCAGGTGAGCAATTTCTGCAATCTCAATATAAGCAAGGTTTACTTACTAAGGAAAACTATGAGGTAGTGCTACCAGAGCTCCAAGCAGAGATTCATCAGTTTTCTGGAGAAGTAGAGGAGGCTCTTACTATATTGCCTGATATCCGTGATGATGAATTAGAAATTACGCGTAAGGAGGTCTTGCAGGTCAAGCGAGAGACTTTACGTACTTTGCGACATGATGGCATGATAGGAACGGATGTGTTTCGCGAATTGACTACAGAGATTGATGCTAATTTGTCTGGAAAATAAGTGTTTGGTGAGCCGATTTATCTGGTTAGATGTATGACATTATAGCAGTTGACCATATCAACTATTGTGTTTAAGTGCTGCAGTCATGTCACTAACAAATTGACCGCATGCCATAGCAGGATCATCAGAGTCTCTTGCAATATTTATCAACTTACTGCCTACAATAACTCCTTCTACCAGTTTTCCCACCTCTTGTGCTTGTTCAGGAGTGCTTATTCCGAAACCAATAGCTAATGGATGTGTCACATGGCGACGAACTAGAGTAACAAAGTCTTGTAAATAAGTTGGTAGTTCAAGTCGAGCACCGGTCACTCCGGTTAAAGAAACTAAGTAGACAAACCCACTTGCCCTTTTAGAGACTAGTTTCATTCGTGCTTCGGTGCTAGTTGGTGCTAGTAGATATGAAAGTGCTAGTTCATTGTGTCGACAATGATCTTCAAATGAAGCACCCTCTTCAGGTGGTAAATCAGGAATTATAAAGCCATTGGCTCCAGACTCTGCAGCTTTCTCCACAAATCGTTCCTCGCCGTAGGCTAGGACTGGGTTGTAATAACCCATCAACATAAGTGGTATAGTGATTCCGCGCTTACGTAGGTCACTAACTGCATGAAGACATTTCTTTGTGTCCATCCCATTTTCGAGGGCAACTTGAGTGCTATTTTGTATAGTAGGCCCATCAGCCAGTGGGTCCGAGAAGGGCATACCTAATTCCATCAAATCTGCACCAGCTTCTGCACAGGACTGTATTATTTCAAGCGAAGTTCGATAGTCAGGATATCCTAAAGTGAAGTACGGCATAAATGCTGTATGCCCATGCTTGAAAGTTTCTGTGACTTGGTCTTTAGGTGTTGTCATTATGACTTAAGGTCTATTTCTTCTAGTACGGTGTCTAGGTCTTTGTCCCCACGACCTGATAGATTTACCACGATAGTAGTTTCTGGACTCATGGTAGGAGCTAGCTTGATTGCTTCTGCAATTGCATGAGATGATTCTAGAGCAGGAATTATCCCCTCCTGTTCACACAGCAATTGAAAGGCGTGGAGTGCATCTGCATCAGTAGCATAAGTATAGACAGCTCGTTTCTGCTCGCGCAAATAAGTATGTTCTGGACCAATTGCTGCATAATCCAGACCTGCACTTACGCTGTGTGTAAGTGCTATTTGGCCATCTTCGTCCTGTAGAACATAGGTGTAGCAGCCATGCAATACACCTGGTCTTCCAGTAGAAGTATCTGCAAAACGAGCTGCATGTTGTCCTCCTGAAATATCTAAACCTCCAGCCTCTACACCGATAAGTGATACGTTTTCCTCATTAATAAACTCATGAAAAATTCCAATGGCATTTGATCCTCCACCTACACATGCAATAATAGTATCTGGTAGCCTGTTTTCTGCCTCTATAATTTGATCCCGTGTTTCCCGGCCAATAATTGTCTGAAAATCGCGCACCATGGTGGG
>DCAJ01000051.1:50310-50741 GCA_002311455.1 Anaerolineales bacterium UBA1136
TACGTGTTTTCCACATTGGTTACCCAGTCACGTATAGCTTCGTTTATAGCGTCCTTTAAGGTACGAGAGCCTCCATCTACGGCTCTAACTTCTGCCCCGAGCAATCTCATACGTGCCACGTTGGGAGCTTGACGCTTCATGTCTATGGTTCCCATATATACTACACATTTAATTCCTAGTAGTGCACAGGCAGTTGCTGTTGCTACACCATGCTGCCCTGCTCCGGTTTCAGCGATAATCCTTGATTTACCCATGCGTTTTGCCAATAATGCTTGGCCAAGTGCATTATTAATTTTGTGAGCTCCTGAGTGAGCTAGGTCCTCACGCTTCAAATAGATTTTCGCGCCGTCACAATATGAGCTAAGGCGTTTGGCAAAAGTTAGTGGCGTTGGACGGCCCACATATGTAGCAAGCAGATGTTGTAACTCACT
>DCAJ01000051.1:50851-55015 GCA_002311455.1 Anaerolineales bacterium UBA1136
AATTGCCCACCGTATTTACCAAACTTTTTAGGTAGTTGAGTATTAGTTTCCATGTTATCTTGTTCCCATTATACAGGTTCAATCATATGAATGACCATCTTGATTAGCGGTAAGTGCGCTGGATATGAAACTGCCCATGCGATGCGGATCTTTAACGCCTGGCTCTATTTCTACACCTGAAGCTACATCTACACCCCAGGGTTGTACTTGTCTGATAGCCGAAATGATATTTTCAGGAGTTAATCCTCCTGCCAAGAAAATGCGTGTTTCTCGAGCAATTGACGCTGCTTTTTCCCAGTCAGCGGTTTGACCAGCCCCACCGTATTTACCCTTAACATATGCATCTATAAGACATAAACTTGGTAGAGTGTCCGGCAATGTAGTCTTGCCAAGCCGATATGCCTTGAATGCATCTACTCCTAGTCTGCTAATAAGTTCAGATGGTTCATCGCCGTACAATTGTGCTAGCTGGAGACCAATATCTTTCATAATTTTACGTATAGTACGTTCTGATTCATTGACAAATATTCCTACGATAATTGGCGGTTCCTCAAGTTTGCTCAGCGCATTTGTTATAGATAATGCTGTTTGTTTGTCAACATAGCGTGGACTGGGAGGAAAAAAATTTAGACCTATGTGTGTAGCCCCAAGTGAGACTGCTAAAAGAGCATCCTCTGCTTTTGTAAGTCCGCATATCTTTATTTTCATGGTTCTAGTAACTATCGTAAAACTGTGTGAGTTCACGTACTTTGGAGCCCACATCCGGTGCTGTCACAAGTCCTTCCCCTATAAGCATGGCGTCAATTCCCAATGCTGTCAGTCTCTTTACATCAGCATGGGTGTGTATTCCACTCTCAGCTACTATGCATATTTCCGGAGGCACATGGGATCGTAGTGCTATTGTGACATCGAGTGATGTTTCAAAAGTATGTAGATTTCTATTATTTATTCCAATAATTTGTGTTCCAGTGGACAATGCAGTTTCTAGTTCCTCTAGGTTGTGGACTTCTACTAGCACATTAAGTCCTAGTTCTGCTGCTGCAGAGATTAGTTCATTCAGAGTTGTCGTTTCTAGCATTGCAACTATCAACAAAGCTGCACTGGCTCCTGCAGCGCGAGCTTGGAGAAGTTGGTAGCGATCGAATATGAAATCCTTTCGAAGCAATGGCAAACCTGTACTTAATGTGGAAATTGATTGAAGGTGATTTATAGAGCCTCCAAAGAAATATTCATCGGTCAATACAGAAATGGCGGCTGCGCCATTTCTAGCATAGGTTTTTGCAAGTGTCACTGGGTCAAAATCTTCGCAAAGCATCCCCTTGCTGGGTGAACGCTGTTTGACTTCAGCTATAAGTCGTGGGACCTGTTTTGATTTATTGGTTGTAGCAGCAAGAAAATCAGGAGGTGGAGGCATAGCTGCTGCTGATTGCTCTAGTTCTTGCAGAGGTATGGATCTACGCTGTTGTTTTACTTCCTCTTGTTTGCGAGCAAGAATATCTGTCAGAATAGTCACTTTTGTGATGCCAGTTCTTGGCTAACCTGTACAAGATCATTTAGTGTTCTTAGTGCTGCACCGTTATTGAGTGCAGTACGTGCTTCAACAAGTTTTGTTGCTATATCTCCATCTTCTGTTGCCATTGCAGCAGCTGCATTTAGCAGTACTGTGTCTGTTTGCGCACCTTCACTTTTTTCTGATAGTATATTCTGCAGCATTTCTAGATTTCTTTCTATAGAGCCACCAGTCATAGATTTTGGTTGTTTGTTTTCTATACCTAGTTCCTTTGCGTCTAGCTCAAATGTATGTACGTTTCCATCTGGCCGCAGGTGACTTATGCGATTTGGACCAATAGTGGTCAGTTCATCTAGGCCGTCATGACTATGTATCACCATTGCTGACTTACATCCTAGCTCACCTAAAACACGTGCGATAGGCTCTGTCAACTCAGCATCATATACTCCAGTTAGCTGGCGGGTCGCCCCCGCAGGATTGGTGAGAGGGCCTAGTATGTTGAATATAGTACGTTGTTTCAATTCTCGACGGGGTACTATAGCGTGTTTCATAGCTGGATGGAATATTGGGGCAAACATGAATCCTATACCAACCTTCTCTATGCATTTTGCCACTTGATCAGGGTTGAGTTCAAGGTTTACACCAGCTGCTTCAAGTACATCAGCACTGCCACATTTGCTGCTCGCTGCTCGGTTGCCGTGTTTTGCTACCCTGCGTCCAGTGGCGGCTACTACAAGTGCTGCTGCAGTAGAAATGTTGAAGCTGTTTGATCCATCTCCACCGGTACCAACAATATCAAGAAGGTCTTCACTAGATTCAGAAAGAGTAACTTTTAATGAATGGGCACGCATTGCTCGGGCGCTACCCGTGATTTCGTCTACTGTTTCACCTTTCATTCGGAGCGCTATCAGATAAGCGCCAATTTGAGCCGGTGTTGCATCACCGGACATGATCTGGTTCATAACAGTTTCTGCTTCTGATTGAGATAGATTTTCGTGGTTAATCAGTTTGGGTAATGCGCTAACAATCATGGTCGTCTCCTATTGAGATCCCCTTTCATGAGCTTAGTGCAAGGAAATTATGTAATAGTGCTTTTCCACCTTCAGTTAGTATGCTTTCGGGGTGGAATTGTACTCCGTAGATTGGATACTCGCGGTGTCTCATTCCCATTAGCACACCGTCACTTGTTCGTGCTTGCTCCTCAAGACAATCAGGTAATGGCTCACTAACTATCAATGAATGGTATCTTGTGGCGTTGAATGGATTGGGCAAATTCAGGAAAAGGTCAGTACCACTATGGTGTACAACGGAGGTTTTACCGTGCATCAATGATGGTGCACGCTCTATTTTTCCATCAAAAGCTACCCCAATTGCTTGGTGTCCCAAGCATACTCCTAGTGTGGGTATTTTCTTACCTAATTCTAAAATAGCTTCCATAGATACACCGCTATCGCATGGATCTCCAGGACCAGGTGAAATAAGTAGGTGCGTAGGCACTAATTTATGTAATTTCTTTACAGTGATGCTGTCGTTACGAAAAACTTGTAACTCCGCACCCATTTCACCTAGGTACTGTACTAAGTTATATGTGAAGCTATCGTAATTGTCGATGACAACTATCATGTATGGTACCCACTCTCTGCTTGTTCCACTGCAAGTGAAATAGCTTTTACTTTGTCTAAAGTTTCCTTATATTCACTAGATGGATCAGAGTCTGCAACGATACCAGCACCAGCCTGGGCAGTTACCAATTGATCTTGTACATAGAGTGTACGTAGTGCTATGCACGTGTCCATGGAACCATCAAAACCTATATAACCTACTATTCCAGCATATGGGCCACGAGGATTCTGTTCTAGCTTGGCTATGATCTGCATAGCTCTTATCTTTGGTGCTCCACTGACTGTGCCAGCTGGGAATGTAGCAGCTAGGAGATCAAATGCATCCATGTCTGCACGAAGATTGCCTTCAACTTGGCTAACGATATGCATTACGTGACTGTAACGCTCCACCTGCATCATGTCGGTTAATTCCACAGATCCATAATTGCACACTCGACCTAAGTCATTTCTTGCCAGATCTATCAACATAACGTGTTCTGCTCGCTCTTTTTCATCTTCTAATAGCTCAGTTGCTAAAGCTATGTCCTTTTGCTCAGTGCTTCCCCGAGGACGTGTTCCTGCTATTGGCCTTAGAATAGCGCGATCGTTTTCCATGCGCACATGAACTTCGGGAGAGGCACCAATTAGCTGGAACGGTTCTGTATTTAGGTCACCAAAATCGAAATAGAACATGTAGGGCGAAGGGTTTATGCGTCGCAATGTGCGATAAATGGAAAATGGATGTGCCTTAGTTTTGCTGGCGAATTTCTGGGATAAAACCACCTGCAAGATATCGCCTGCCATTATGTGCTCTTTGGCTCTAAGAACCATGTCCTCAAAACTTGTTTGTGTGTGAGACTGTTGGTTTCCCGACTCTGATTCAGACATGTGTGAGGTGTCAGGCAGGGGTGTTGCCAGTCTTGCTTCTATTGTGTTTAGACGCTCTTTTGCCACCTCTTTTTCAGATGTAGAGTTCTCCTCAGCATATGTAATGGCTAATAATCGGCCACGGGTATGGTCAAATGCCAACAACGTATCACACAGTAAGAAAAT
>DCAJ01000049.1:0-2444 GCA_002311455.1 Anaerolineales bacterium UBA1136
AGGCCTCTAAATCGTTTGATTGAAGCACTAGGAATTATAGGTGTGGGTGCAGTGGCTTCTATAGCCTTAGCATCAGTCTTTGGGTCTCTAAGTGATTTAGGAGAGGCTACAACTGAGAAATTGCAGGAAATAGATGGTGTTGGCCCTAATACAGCTAATGCAGTGGTAAAATGGTTTGATGCACCTACAAATCAGAGGGTGCTAGATAAATTACGGTCAGTTGGATTTTGGCCCACCATGAATGTTGCGCAAAATGAAACATTTGGTGTTCTTTCGGGAACAACTATAGTGATTACAGGTACTCTGAAAAACTGGTCACGCAAAGAGGCTATTGATTACATCGAATCTCATGGTGGAATAGTTCGTGTGAGCATTACGTCGAAAACAAGTTATCTTTTAGTAGGCAAAAATCCAGGAAGCAAATTAGATCGTGCTCGTAATTTAGGGGTTCCAGAAATAGATGTGAATGGACTGAGAGAGTTGGCAAAATAAAGCTAGCATCATCATGTGGGTTGATTGACAGAAAGCCCGCACTGCTCTAAACTGCCGTAGTTTTGTGGGAGGCACAAGTATTCAAGTGAGCGATAACATTCAAGCTGGTATTCAAAGTCGTATTAGTGATATGCATCAACGTGTGCAAGGCTTACGAGATGCCGATATGTATTTTTATAACATACCGGTCTCAGAACTTAAAGGTAGTTCGGAAGTAGTTGTATCTGGCAGAACAATGTTGATGCTAGCTTCATATGGTTATTTGGGGTTGTTGGGTCATCCTCGTATCAATGAAGCAGCTAGTGCTGCAATTGAAAAGTATGGAAGTGGCACTCATGGTGTGAGAGTACTTGCAGGAACTTTAGATATTCACTTAGAGCTTGAGCGAACCATTGCAGATTTTAAAAATACAGAAGAAGCAGTTACGTTTTCTAGTGGCTACGTTACTAATTTGGCCGCCATATCTACTATTGTTGGTAGACGGGATATAGTGCTATGTGATAAATACAATCACGCTAGTATCGTGGATGGTTGTCTATTGTCTGGCGCAGAATTGAAGAGGTTTCGTCACAATGATATGGATCATCTAGAAGATCTATTGAAACGTTATTCCGATCATAGTACAAAATTAGTCATAGCAGATGCAGTTTTTAGTATGGATGGAGACATTATTAATCTACCTGAAGTTGTTGAGCTTTGCCGAAAATATGGTGCTTGTCTGATGATGGATGAGGCTCATTCAGTGGGTGTTTTGGGGAAGACTGGGCGCGGTGTTGAAGAGCATTTTGGCATGCAAGACTGTGTGGATATCAAGATGGGTACACTCAGCAAGTCTATACCTAGTATAGGCGGTTATATTGCTGGTAGTACTGGTCTAGTCAACTTACTTAAGCATGCTGCTCGAGGATTTGTTTTCTCTGCTGCTATCCCACCTGCTCAAGCAGCAGCAGCTAAAGCTGCCTTTGAAGTTATTATGGATGAACCCGATAGAATTGAGAGAGTTCAGCAAAATGCCCGTATTTTTATTGATAGCCTTCAGGGGCTTGGGTTTGACACTATGAATAGTGAGACTGCAATCGTGCCTGTACTATGTGGAACTGATGAGAAGGCATATGAACTTGTACGTTTGTGTCAGAGTCAAGACATATTTGTGTTGCCAGTAGTATCACCGGCTGTACCAGAAGGTCTATCTAGGTTGCGTGCTACAGTTACTGCCGGTCATTCGAGGACACAGATCGAATATGCTTTGTCTGTATTGGAAGTTGCAGGTAAACAGGTTGGTCTCATCTAGATTAGCTTAATTGTTAAGCTAATCTTTCAAGCCAGCCTTAGCAGCCCATTCCAGAAAAAACTTTAGTCGTGGATGCTCAGCGTATATTCCGCGATGTTTCTCTGGCAAAAGTGCAGCTAGTCTCAGCATGATATCTTCAGTATGTATTTGCAATTGAGTAGCGCGTTCTTTCCGGGTGATAGGCTCCAGTTTAAATGGTGGACCAACTTTGAGAATCAGGCGCGGACGCCGAAATCTTTTCAATTCAGCAAATGTCTTATCAGTGCCTATCATTACGGCTGGTACTATTGGAACGTTTGCTCTTGTTGCCAGAAATGCAATACCCGCCTTGGGTGATTGTAGTCCACCTGTCCTGCTACGAGTGCCTTCAGGAGCTATACCTAGCATTACGCCTGACTCTAGTGCTTTGAGAGCTGCGGTTAGGGCATTGCGATCAGCTGTTCCCCTTCTTACCCATACAACTCCTGCCCAGTTGAGTATCAAACGGAAGAACATACTTCGGTGATATTTGTTAGCTATAAACCCTGACAGTTTTGGATGTTTGATAAGAGTGAATAGCAGTGGAGCGTCCACTAAACTCATGTGGTTCACGACCAAAATACAGCCCCCAGAAGTTGGCAGATTATGTTCACCGACCAAACTACGTCTAGAAAATATACTA
>DCAJ01000049.1:2506-4890 GCA_002311455.1 Anaerolineales bacterium UBA1136
ACTATAAAGGATTTCAAAACCTAATTTCAAAATTTTGGTGCTGGTCATAGATATTTCACTGCGATACAGAACGTCCGTGTGCGTAGACAGAGTGATGGCTGATTTGATCTAAAGGTATCGTGAAAATTGTTTCCACGCTTGATTTTTGCCCGGGTGCCATAGTTTGGTCATATTCAATGATACGATAAGCCCGTAGTTGATTATACATGTTGTAAGCACTTATTAAGATGTCAACGGATTCTACAATTACGTCTGAGGGGTTGTGAATTTCAGCTGTAACAGTGTGTTTTCCTGAAACAGATTGCTGGCTACTTGTGGTGGTTGCAGCAAGTACTACAAAACGATTCGCTAATGCAGTTCCATCATCTGCTTTGAACACTTTGCCTGATGCTCCCCAAACATCCTTCTCCATAGGAAAAAACATTGATATTGGTGTGATTTTGCCTGGCATAACTATTGCTAAAGGTGCGGATGTGACCTTGCTAGGTCCTATCTTTCCATCGATCAATATAGCTGTTACTTGGACAGTTAGGTTAATGACTGGATTTATATTCGTGTTTTCTAATTCTCCTAGGCAAAGTTGTCCCTCAGTTGGAGTGGGGTAACATTGGAACATTGTCATTTCAAGCAATTTGTGTTCTATGGGAGAAATGTTTTCACTAGACAAAACTATGTCATCAAATGGGATTACCAGTTCTTGACCGGGTTGTAGTGACAATGGGTCAATGCCTGAGTTTGCCATTTGTATTTGTTCAACAGTAACACCTTGTTTATAGGCAATTGCTATCAACGTATCTCCTGAGTTAACAGTGTACGTGTATGGAGTTGCAGTTGGATTCAGACTTGGAAGTGTAGGTACAACAAATATTGGCGTCTTTACCGGAGAAGACGTGGCCGTGGAGGGTAATCCACGTAGCGCAACAGCAGGTGCAGGTGTAAGTGCAATGTTTTCTGGAACGTTATTCGCACAACCAGTTAATCCGCTAATAAATGTCGTTGCATATATGATTGCGCTCAACCTTAGTGTAGTATGCATGCGAATAAAGTAATTATATTCTAATATTGTCAGTGGGTGAGTTCATGTGCTTAGTTTATTAATTGTGTTGTGGTAGAATATCTCAGTATTTTTAGCATGGGTACTGTATAATCTTATCTGTATTAGGAAACTTTATTAAATGCTATTCTCTTGGATCTAAGTTGTATGGAGTATAACAATGCCAGTTTACGCTTATAGCTGTAATAGCTGTGGATTGCAGTTTGAACGTATGCAGCGTTTTAGTGATACGCCTGTGTCTGATTGTCCAGAATGCGATGATGGTTCTGTGCAGCGTATAATTCAGCCAGTGGGAATCATTTTCAAGGGATCAGGTTGGTATGTAAAAGATAGCAAGGCCGCTGATTCTACTGGAAAACATACGACTCAAGACAAGATTACTGAGAAAAATAATGCTGGGGAAAGTAGCCCGAATTCAAATAATTCTGGTGATACTGAAAAAAAGACTAAAACAGCTAAATCAAGCGAATCCAAAAAGTCGACTAGTTCTGCCAAGAGTTCTAGTAATGATGATTAATTAGTCCTAGATATTATAATGATAGTGGCGCCTAGATAGGGCGCTTTTTTGTTTCGCTGTGAACAACAACATACAGTGTTGTTACCCTATATAATGAAAGCTGGCAGCAGCGACTAATGTTGTTGATTAATAATCACTTGGAGGTAAATATGCCTGTGACAGCGGTGGTAGGTACCCAGTATGGTGACGAAGGTAAAGGTCGTATTATTGACTTTCTTGCAAGTAATGCGGATTTAGTAATACGTTTCCAGGGTGGAGATAATGCAGGACATACCATAGTAAATGATAAAGGACGATTTCAGCTGCATCTTATACCATCAGGGATATTTAATCCGAAATCTAAGAGCTTAATTGGTGCGGGCGTAGTTGTTAATCCAGATGCTTTGCTAAGAGAAATAGAAGAGTTAGAATCATCTGGTATTGACACATCGGGGGTCTTAGTATCAAATCGTGCTCATATGTTGCTACCACATCATCGCGTATTGGATAGTATAGATGAGACTTCTCGTGGCTCTCATAGTATTGGTACTACTAGTCGTGGCATTGGACCTGCATATAGGGATAAAGCTGCTCGGACTGGAGTAAGAATAGGAGATCTTGAACACCCAGATTACTTGAAGATGCGTCTGGAGTTGCAGTTGACACAGGTCAATCTAATCCTATCCCATTTTGGCGAATCATTGGTTGAACTTGATAGTTTGTTTGAGCAATGTGTTGATTGGGCTGCGAAGTTGGCAAAGCGAATCGTAGATCCTATTCCATTAATTAAAAATGCGGTTCAGACCAATCAACACATTTTGCTTGAAGGTCAGT
>DCAJ01000049.1:4915-5143 GCA_002311455.1 Anaerolineales bacterium UBA1136
AGTGTGGGAGCTGGCTTGCCACATCAGCATATTAAAGAAGTGATAGGTGTCTCAAAAGCTTATCAGACCTCTGTAGGAAAAGGACCATTTCCTGGAGAATTAGTGGATCAGATTGGAGATAGGTTGCGTGACGTAGGTAAAGAATATGGGGCCACAACAGGTCGACCGCGTCGTACCGGCTGGTATGATGCTGTGGCAGTGCAGCATTCAGTATGGCTCAATGGTATG
>DCAJ01000049.1:5208-10664 GCA_002311455.1 Anaerolineales bacterium UBA1136
TGACAAAACTGGACGTACTTGATACATTTGAAGAAATAAAAATATGTCATGCATATCAACTTCCAGATGGGGAGATTATAAATCATGTTCCTGATACACCTGTTTTGGAAAAAGTTACTCCTATGTTTGAGACGTGGCCAGGTTGGAGACAGCCAACTACTCATGTTCGTAGATGGGAAGACCTACCTCAAGAAGCGCGCAGTTATATAGAGCGGTTGCAGGATTTGGCAGGATTGCCTGTTAGTTATGTGTCGGTAGGAGCTGAGCGCGAAGCTATGTTTGCTGTATGACTACTTTCTCTCATGACACTTTTGTATCTCCATTAACATGGAGATACGGTAGTGTAGAAATGCGACAGTTGTGGAGTGAAATTCATAAGAGGAAATTGCTTCGGAGAGTTTGGTTTGCTTTAGCTAAGGTGCAGCATGAGGTTGGCTTGGTCACTGCCGAACAACTTAATGATCTTCATGAGAAGGTGGATCATGTTGATATTGACCGTGCTACTGAGATTGAGAAAGATATTAAACATGATCTAATGGCTGAGTTGCATACTTATGCAGAACAATGTCCAGTTGGGGGTGCAGTTTTGCATCTTGGTGCTACTTCAATGGACGTGCTTGACAATGCAGACGCCTTGCGTATCAAAGAGAGCCTTATACTTGTTCAATCTAAGATGAAGTCATTGCGTGACGCTTTCGCTGATTTGATAGAGCTGTGGGCTTCAACTACAGCAATGGGTTTTACTCATTTGCAACCTGCAGAACCTACTACTATTGGTTATAGACTGGCACAATATGGACAAGACTTGCTTATAGATTATGCTGAGATACTACGTGTTAGTGGAGGTATTCGAGGAAAGGGATTTAAGGGAGCAGTTGGCAGTTCTGCTTCGTATGTGGAGCTACTAGACGGAAATGTGTCAAAGGCAGAGGATTTAGAAAGACGTGCAATGGAGATACTGAACATCGATTGTTTTCCGGTTTCTACCCAGACTTATCCTCGCAAGCAAGATTGGCTAGTGCTCAATTCTTTAGCTGGTCTAGGAGCTACTCTATACCGCTTCGCATTTGATGTCCGGATATTACAGTCGCCACTGATTGGTGAATGGTCTGAGGCTTTCGAGCAAGATCAAGTTGGTTCATCTGCGATGCCATTTAAGACTAATCCAATAAATGCTGAAAAAATTGATAGTCTGGCCCGATACTTGGCTAGTTTACCTCGGGTAGCTTGGGACAATGCTGCTCACTCTCTACTAGAACGTACTTTGGATGATTCCGCAAATCGCAGGATATTACTACCACAGGCATTTCTGATTGTTGATGAATTGTTAGGTGCTGCAACAAATTTGGTTACAGGATTAGAAATTAATGAGAGCGCTACTGGTCACAACTTGGATGTTTTCATGGGTTTAGCTGCTATCGAGCCTTTGTTGATGGCACTGTGTAAAGCTGGTGCAAATAGGCAGGAGATGCACGAAAATATTCGTAAACATGTTGTGCGAGCTAGGATTGTCGGAGACTCAGATAATACAAACAAATTAATAGAGAATCTTTCTTCGGATGGATATTTGTTGCAATATCTTAGTGCTGATGAGATTAGCCAAAAGCTGCAGAGTGTGGATAAATATGTTGGATTTGCACCGGAACATGCGCGCTCTATGGCGCTTGAGCTAAGAGATTATTAAAATTAAAAATACTAAGATTGGAATAAGTAAATTATGCGGACAAATTTTTTGTGAAGCAATGCTATGTGCAAATGGTTTTATTTTTGCGTTATCGTAATAACGAGATATCAATCTGGATATTTATGAGGCAATAATGAGTACAGCTATTGCACAGATTGGTGCGCGAGAGATTATTGATTCACGAGGTAATCCGACACTTGAGGTTGAAGTCACACTAGACGGAGGAATAATAGGTCGGGCCTCTGTTCCGTCTGGTGCTTCTACTGGTAGCCACGAGGCTTTGGAGCTACGTGATCATGACAAATCGCGTTATGATGGCAAAGGTGTACTTCGAGCAGTAAGTAATGTCGAAAACGAAATATCAGATAGATTGATTGGGTGTGATGTGAGAGAGCAGCAGGAAATTGATAAAGCTCTTATTCAACTCGATGGTACTGTTGGCAAGTCTCGGCTGGGAGCCAATGCTATTCTTGGTGTGAGTTTGTCTGTAGCCAAAGCTGCAGCAATTTCGCAACAAGTTTCTTTATTTAGATATATAGGTGGACCCGAAGCCAATCTGCTGCCAGTGCCTATGGCTAACATACTTAACGGTGGTGTTCATACGGACTGGCAATCTACTGACATTCAAGAATTTATGGTTATGCCTCTTGGTGCTGCTAGCTACTCAGAAGGTATACGCTGGATCGTAGAGATTTACCATAAACTCAAATTGGTGCTTACTGAAAAAGGTGCTCTGACGACTGTGGGAGATGAAGGCGGGTTTGCTCCAGTGCTCAATACAAACAAATCAGCAGTGGAATTAATTTTATCTGCAATTGAACTAGCTGGTTACGTACCGGGAGAACAAGTTTGCATTGCAATTGACGCTGCTGCTAGTGAATTCTATGATGTTGAGAAAGGCAAGTATCACTAACGTGTAGACGATATATGGTTAAATTCAGAGGAGTTAGTTGGATACTGGTCGGAGTGGATAAATAATTATCCAATTGTATCTATAGAAGATGGAATGCATGAAAATGATTGGGATGGTTGGTGTCAGTTAACACATTCCCTTGGAGATAAGATTCAGATTATGGGTGACGATCTACTTGTTACCAATTCGGCTAGAGTTAAACAGGCTATTGATTGTGATGCTGCTAACTCCTTACTTGTCAAGTTGAATCAGGTAGGGTCACTTACCGAGACTATTGAAGCAGTGGATTTGTGTAAGAAATCGGGATGGACGGTAGTAGCCTCACATCGCTCAGGCGAGACCGAAGATACCACTATAGCTGACCTGGCAGTGGCGCTAAACATGGGCCAGATTAAGACAGGTGCGCCGGCACGTTCAGAACGAGTTGCCAAGTATAATCAATTATTGCGTATTGAGGAGGAATTAGGTGAGCTGGGCACTTACGCTGGTTGGCAGGCTTTGAAATCTCAGGTTTGATTTATCTGTCCCATCTCCTATGTTGGACTCCCATCAAGAGCAGCTCTGCTTTCCCGACCAGGTGTTGGTGTGGCACAGAATGCACATACATTCCATGTGAGGTCTAGCATTTGCTTACAATTAGGACAGGGCTTCTTGAGGATAGTCTGGCAATATGGACATACATGCCAGTCATTACGGGTAGGCCTGTTACATCCAGGACAGAATGGACGTTCCTCAATTTCCTGTAATAATGCTTCAGATTCTAGGGATCTTTCATATGCTTCAGATAGTGTTTCTCTTGGACGCAAGATAAGGTATATGATGAATCCCGCAATCGGTAGTGTTGCTGCTACCATAGCTGCTAACAATTGTGCAAATAGGTCTCTAGATCTAGCTCTCATGTCGCGGAAAGTCCATACCACTAGAGCCAGCCAAAGGGCTCCCGCGAAAGCACCTAATAGAGCCACACTCCAGCGCACATATGTGGTAAGGGAAGTTAAATCTATTTCAGTAGGCATACACAAGTCAGTCTTCTGTAGTCATTATAGCATTCGTATCATAGCAGTCAAACATATAGACATGAAGGCTTGACCAGTTTGTAGAGTAAAACTAAACTTATCATTGTGTTTGTTTAGAATTCTAGATACAGCGAGTTATATATTGTTACGCATTTACTAATAGATTCTATGGCTGAATATCAGATCATTCTATTACCTAAGCTTGATTACTATAATTGGGTTTCCGCAACCAAAGAATATGTGCTTCGCTATCACGCAAACCTAACA
The DNA here is from genome assembly GCA_002311455.1 of Anaerolineales bacterium UBA1136. GTDB lineage: Bacteria > Chloroflexota > Anaerolineae > Anaerolineales > UBA11657 > UBA11657. The sequence goes on from DCAJ01000049.1 coordinate 9,089, forward strand.
TCTGAACTAGAGGTTGCTGGGCGTCACATGTATCCTAATCAGGTTGTCACTCTAGTAGATGCCCCACAAGCCTACGGAAGGAATGTTGCCGCTTGGTTTCGGCAGAATTATCCAGAGGCGCGTCTTGATATTATTGAAGTTCTTACTCCAGCGGAGCTAGAAAACACTTTATCCACTCGTGTTAGTAGTGATGATAGGTTCGGTGGTTCAGGAAAAAGCTTTCGTTTGCTATGGCCCACTGATTACCCTAAGGTAAATCAGTCCTTTGGTGTCAACCAACACGTTTATCGTCGGTGGGGCTTGCCTGGACATGAAGGTTTGGATATTCGTGCACCCATGCGTTCAGGCGTGTATGCTTGTGCTTCGGGCACTGTATATAGGATACATGATGGTAGTGGTAGCCATCCTTATGGCATCCATGTAAGATTGCGTCATCAAGATGGATATCGCACTATTTATGCTCATCTTTACCGAACTCTTGTTGCTGTAGGTCAGCATGTTAAGGCTTGGGAACAGATCGGTCTTGCCAACTCTACTGGCAATTCAACTGGATCCCACCTTCATCTTACACTAAAGAAAGAGGGGGCTAGCGCATCTGGTATGACTAATTACCCCAGTGACATTATTGACCCTACTCCTTTTTTACAGTTTCCTGAAGATGAAACGCAGCTACCAGGAAAGTCAATTGTGGTGGAATGGGAACATGACCTGTGTCTGGTTGGGGTACATGGACGTGCTGATGGTCCTCTATTAGAGCCTGACTTTCCGGTGATTAGAGATGCGCGTATGGAAGCAGTAAAACTGCTATCCAATGCGCCTCCAGACAATATCAAGCGTTTATTTAAGATTAATAAGGATATGTTTGTGCTTGTACGGTTATTTGCACATTTTCGTGATCGTAAAGTCAGTTCCGCAGATTTCGTATCTTGGGTCGAAGCTGATGTGCAGCAGTTGTATGGGAAAGGAGTACGCTACTTTGAAGTTCATAATGAACCAAATCTACAAATTGAAGGTTGGCAGCATTCGTGGCAGGATGGCCATCGATTCGCAGACTGGTTTCTAGAAGTAGTAGAGCGCCTGAAGTCTCACTTCCCAGAAGCTCTTTTCGGGTATCCAGGTCTTTCACCAGGGCATGAAATTCCTGGCCAAAGGATGGATGCTTGGGTGTTTTTGCAACAATCTGAAGCGGCAGCTCTGGCATCTGATTGGATTGGTTGTCACTGTTATTGGATTAATGACACGGACATGATGAGGCCGACTGGCGGCTTAGTTTATGAGGAGTTTCGTCGTATATATCCTGAGAAATTATTATTTATCACTGAATTTTCTAATCCTTTTAGTGAGGTATCTGCGAGATCTAAAGGACAGCAATATGTCGATTATTATCGTCGCTTAAGAAATGTCAAGGGACTTGGTGCTGCTTTCTCTTTCGTACTATCTGCTTCATCCAACTTTCCACATGAAGTTTGGCGAGGGGAAGATGGACAGATGTCAGATATAGTGCAACTAGTTGGCAATAGAAACTTTTGAGTGCAGCTTGACTACAATTGCGGTGCTATTGTTCCGTGTTAGCAAC
>DCAJ01000049.1:10703-12165 GCA_002311455.1 Anaerolineales bacterium UBA1136
TAGATCAAATATTGGTGCTCCGCTAGATTGCATAATAGTAGCTATTTTATCTAGTTTGTATCCACGACTACTAGCATAAAGTTCAAAGTCTGTACGTCGATGAATAAAAGCTTTTTCATCAGTGTGTATAACATAAACGGTATCATTGTTGGGGTAAAATGAGTCTAATCTTTTCACAAAACCAGTATCTGCTTGTTCTGTGAAACCGAATACTTCGTGCGGTTTTATTCTTTCATTAGTGAGAAACCGTACTTGTGGTGCAAATCCCCAATCTAACGCGACTGTATTTTGTGGACTTATACTATCTAGATGATTTGCTAAAGAATAAATTGCGTCGGTGTGGGGACTCTCACCACCAACTTGGCCTAACGTGTTGTGCATTTGTATGTTCGTATGCAAATCTCTAGCTATCAATGTAGTAAATGCCCAAGTAACTATGATGAGAATTGCAAAGTAATAATGTTTGCTCAAGTGATAGATATCCTTCAAGAGTTGAGGAATATGTGCGATACTGACCGCTACTACGGTAGTCCACAAAGGTGTGAATATGGCTAAGTGGTGTGGAAATAGTCCTGACGGAGTAGGCGTGAAAGGTACTTGCAATAGACTAATTAGCAATAGCAGCAGCAAGACATAATCGCGTTGGCTCCTGGCACGGTGTTTTATTGTGATGGCAATGGTTACAATGACACTAATGATCAAAGCCCACAACCAGAGTCTGTTTCCAGGTGAACTGCCTAGATACCACAAATGACTATTCCCAGTAAGCACCGCAACAAAGTGATCAGTTCGGCCCCATAAATTTTCTACAACGTTATTGTTGGAAGTTACAATGTCACCTGCTCTAGCAAGGGATACTCCCTTGCTCATAGCATGAAATGCCACTATAGGACTGATGCCAATTGCAAATCCGGCCAGCGCTGCAATGATGTCAGCGCTATTTGGTCGTCTAGGCCATATGTTTTTATTGCCGCGCCGGAAATTGTTCAGGTTTATTATGATAGTGGCTCCTACTATCCCACCTAATATCCACACAAACAACACTTTTGAGTATGTGCCAAGTCCTGCAAGGAGTCCTGCTACTATAGCTGTCTGCCATGTGCCACGTATGTACCAATTACGGCAGGCCCAAAGTAAGGCCATCATTAATGCCAGAGTGACTGATGCAATTAAAGTTCCTTGACGGCTCCAGAAAACAAAGGAAGGGTGCATTGCTAACAATATAGTTGCCAACAATCCTATTCGGTCTCCCCAAACTGTACGAATGAATCCAAAAGTTAGCAATAGAGTTGTTGTGCCGATCAGTATAGAAGGTATTCGCACACTGACTGCACTAGGACCAAAAAGTGCTACAAAGGGTACAGCAATGTATACCTGTATAGCGCCGATATAATCCTGCACCATTATTGGCAACCTGTTGTTTCCTACTCCTATATTGCGGAATGCTGATACTCTTTTCCCG
>DCAJ01000049.1:12205-12806 GCA_002311455.1 Anaerolineales bacterium UBA1136
TGATATCCTGCCATGCATACATACAATATTAGAGTAATCGAAATAATCAAAGTATTTTTGTTCATCTAGATAAATTGTATAGGAGTTCTAATAGGTAGATTGATAAATAGGTTGTCAAAGTATTAATCTGTTTGGTCAATCCTATTCTATGGCTTGGAGCTCCACTTCAGCAAGATAACTCTCAAAGTTGTGTCCAGAAGCATAAAATGATATTGATTCTACAATTGCTGCCGGTCTGCCGGACTGACTAAATATACTCATTAGTTCAGGGGAATCATATAGGTGCCAACGTCCATGAGGTACTTTGACATGGTCCGCAGCTGAAGCACTGCAAGTGACACAGCGTTTTGGAATTGATTGATTTTCACTACTAAGATAATAGAAACCTTGTAGCCATTCCTGCGTATTTCCGGAGGTGTCCTGATATTCTATTCGAACCATTAGTGGGCATTCTGATCCGAGAGATCCGCAATTGCGGAGATCCTGAAAATCCAGCCAGGTTGCTAGATGTAGTCGGAGATCTTGATAATCACGTACGTCTAATCCTAAATCCTGTCTAATACCTGTTTCAGCCCAGTGTAAACCTCTGCGCAAAAAATGC
>DCAJ01000049.1:12837-17048 GCA_002311455.1 Anaerolineales bacterium UBA1136
CGTTATGGACTCCAACCTCAATCTTGCCGGCCGATTCATTTGCATTTTGTCGGTTTTGATAGGTTGTCCATCCATCAGATAGAGGTCTAGTAAAACTACTATTATCAATGATATTACGTTCACCAAACAATATACCTGCGGGTGGTTCTCCAGCATTGACAGTAGTCCGTTCATCTCTGACTAGTCGTATGTTCTTCCCTTGTGCTGATACAGTTGCAATGCCCTCTCGTACAGATACTAGAGATTCATTTCCTCTGACTTCCACCGAATAGCTACCGGGACGCTGCATCGTGATTTCCGCATGCGGTGTATGTATAATCATAGTAACCGGTCGTGCAACTCCCACAGCAACCGAGGCACGTAAACGTCCGCGGCTTAGCATTAGCGCAATCTTGTGAGGGCGATTGCTAAACTTGAATCGTGGCGTAGTAAGCGATAGCAACTGGGCCTCTGTATCACCATAAACCTGTACTGTACCAAGGATTTTGGTTTTATCGGGATTAAAGAAAGATATAGCTGATCGAGAAGCATTTTCGGTTTCGATGTGTGTACCATAGGTGAGATTTTCCATTGATCCAAATAGTGCTTCTGGTACACCAACAGCAGGTCGAGTAATGTACACACTTCCGGAGCCCAAGGATATAGTGTTACTTTGTTTACGTGTACTATTTACCAAAAGAATACGTACACCAAGTGGAAGCGTAATCGCTATAGATAGAAACAATACAAATGCTATGATCAGTACTGTCCACGCTAGACGTTGAGGATTATTGTGCATGAGGGGATAAATATTCTTGCACCGTAATGAGAAGTGACGGAGAAGCTAGGTTCATCTATCAAACCATTATTTTTTAAGGATGTTATCCTAGGTCTTGCCGCGGACGATTATACCAGAATCCGGAGTTTTGTATGGGCAGCCAATATAATGCTCATCTCACATCTGTAACATCGCAATAATTGGTGTCAGTGTCAGTGGACTTATAAGAGTAGTTACAGCTACTGCCTCCGTTACAAGAGTTGGTTCTAAATCATACTCTAGTGCAAGAACTGTAACAATTACAGCAGTCGGCATAGATGCCTGAGTAATAGCGGCTCTGCGAGCATCTCCAGTTAATTGGAACAAACTAGCCAGACCAAATGCAATGGCTGGCATAATTAACATACGTAGTAGAATAGCTAGCCCCATCCACTGCCATCGTAATCTTAGTTTAACCTTGGCTAACTGCATTCCTAGAATTAGCAACATTACAGGAATCGCTGCTTCACCTAGAAGATTTACAGGTCTATATAGCCAGGTGGGCGCATTCCATTCTTGCCATCTTAATAATCCAGCAAATACAAGTGCATACAGAGCTGGAACCTGTGCGACACGTTTGAAAGCTTCCTTTGGCCTTGCCAAACCGTTTGATGCAATGAACACACCTAAACTATACATACCTATAATGCTTACAAGATAAAATACTATTGCTCTGGCCATCCCGTTTGTACCAAATGCAAATAGGTTAAGAGATAACCCGTAGTTACCTCCATTTACAAACATACATGTAATCATTAAAGCACTAGTCATACTGGGGCGAAGTTTGAGGATACTGCCTATTGTCCAAGCTAGTAGGCCTGATAAAAGCACGGTGGTTAGTGCGAATCCTGCGATACGCCAAAACTCTAATGCCGGTAGATTGTTGCTAGTTATGCTAGAGAATACAAGGCATGGACTCAGTATGTAGAAGGATACTCGCGATAGTGATTTGATGTCCGGATGAAATATATGCCAGAAAGCAGTCCCAATTCCAGCAGCTAGAAAAATAGGTAGAATCTGGTCACGAAGTATCTGTAAAAAAAGATACATTATTACCAGAACCAGATATTGAATAAACTAATCATAGTGTTGTCGCTAGTCGACAGTCTATCTATTTTGGAATTACTATTGGATCTATTAGGTCCTGGACAACTAAGACAGCCATCAATCCTAACAGCACGGTCATTCCCACAAAGTGCACTAGACCTTCTTTTTTCGGAGATATGCGTCTACCACGTATTATTTCAACAATCACGAACAAGATGCGACCACCATCCAATGCGGGCAGAGGCATTAGGTTTGTGACCGCTAAGGCTAGACTGACAAATGCCACGAGTTGTAATATTGGGAAAAGTTCACCGAGTTCTACAGCTGCACCAACAGCATGGTCATTGATAGCTTTTAGGCCGATTGGACTTATTAATCTCACCTGACTAGGTTGTATTTGACTGGTTATCAAGCCGACAGGTAAAAGCATAATTTCTTTGAGTTGCATGCCAGTCTCTTGTAGTGCTCGCAGTACCGCTTTATGTATAGGATAATCCATAATTTTCCAGGAAAGAGATACACCTATTGGGCCTTGGTCATCAGGCCATGTACTACGGGGAACCACTGTCATTTTCATGATATTCCCCTGACGATCAATTTCAAGTAGTACTGGTTGTCCTAGATTGTCATAAGTGATATCAGCTAGCTCTAATGGTAAATGTATATCTTTATTGTTGGCTGTGAGAATAACATCACCAGGTTTCAAGCCAATTGTGGCGGCTGGAGATGTAGAAGCAACCTCTACAATTGATACTCGATCTGGCCAGCCACTGACGAAACCGAAAGTAAGCACCAAAACTCCCAACAACATATTTGTGGCAGATCCAGCAACTAATATGGCTAGTCTATGAATTGGTTTAGCAGCTGCAAGACCATCCTTGATAGTGGGGTCATCTTCACCAGCTGGCCTTACAAATCCTCCTAATGGAATTGCGTTTAATGTGAAGTCTGTGTTGTTCCATCTACCTAATATTAATATTCGAGGTGGAAATCCTAGGCCAAATTCTTTGATCTTTACCCCGAGTCTAATTGATACAAGAAAATGCCCGAGTTCGTGGAAGAAAATTAGACCGCCGAGAACTAATGCGAAAGCAATGAGATTGCGTAAACCTTCTAACATATTGATATTATACTAGTTTCAAAATGTTAAGTTGATTATGTTCCGCACACGAATGTTTATTACATGCTGTACTTTGCAGTTTGGGTTTACACTTGGAGGATGTTCCAAGTTTTAAGGTGTGTTGAAATAAGTTGCTGTGTTTCAGATTAGTTGGTGATTCCACAGATTGTTTTGTTTTCCTCTACTATTCCCTGTACAGTTTCATCGTCAGAAGCATAAGCTGAAACTTGGCGCATTATGCTCATTGCATGATCACAATCTAGGTAGGCCGATAATACTGAACCATATGTGTAATAGTATTCCAAAGTCAGAGGCCCTATTGGAAGTCCATATATCTCAGTATTTGTGACAGGGTGTGTACAGCCTTCAACTACACATCCTAGGTTAATGGTAGCATTCTCATAATTGAGAGACTTGAATTCTACTAAACCTAATCGACCATAAATATCCGCATTCCAGGGTTCCATTTCCATAGCACTTTCCAAGTATTGAGTTGATCTACCATATTCGCCAGTCTGATAATATGTGCGACTGATGGAAAGATATGGTCCTACATTGTCTGGTTCTAATGCACTAGCCATTTGGAAATATTGTATAGCAGTATCGTAGTCTCCAAGCACGCGATAGTTTAGTCCAAGTCTTATATACAATAAACCGATGTTCGGATTGATTGTAGCTGCGGTCTGGTATTCAATAATAGCATCTTCATAGGCAGCTACACTTTCTAGGTATTGGCCGTAAACACGGTGAACATCCATGCTGTTAGGATTCAGACTAATAGCTAAGCGGGCTTCATCTCCAGCTTGTGCAAATCTGCTGGTGTCAGTAAGTATTTCCGCATAGTAGGCGTGTGCTAGGGCATTTTTACTATCGAGTTGTATTGCACGCACAGCTGCCAATGTTGCATCATTAAATTCGCCGAGCCAATCTAGAGACAGTGCACGCATAGCATGAGCCATGCTATTTTCTACATCCAAAGCTATAGCAATATCGGCAGATACTAGTGCTTGATCTGGCTTGTTGTCATAAACCTGAAGTCGCGCCAACGCAATCCAATAATCTGGTACAGTGCTGTCAGCAGTTGTGGCAAGCTTGTAGGTCTCTATAGCTTGACTAATTTTGCCTGATGAGAAATAAGCTTCGGCCTCTTGAACGAAAGATATAGCGCTTCTGGTTGCAGTGGGTGTAGGCACGAAGGGTGGGCTAATAGCGTCGGTCTGTCGTTGGCGTATTATATACAACCCAATA
>DCAJ01000049.1:17111-17810 GCA_002311455.1 Anaerolineales bacterium UBA1136
CCCAATAAGTATTAAAACAAGATATATAGCAATACGTCCATGTCTATCATGCTTCTGCTTTCTAAAAGTGAAATTTCCTCGCTGTAAGTGCATGCTCGCATCTTTCCCATGATAATCCTGTATCCATCTTATCACACCAAGTGTGTCCGAGTCGAGATGCTTGTATGTTATTAGACATGTATCACTCTGCAGGATATAATCACCGAATTATGAATAGTACACCTAAGACCAACTTATCTGACTTGTACTTAGATCGAGAGCATGTTGTTGCGGTTAATGCAATCGAAGGTGAAACTGGGTCAGTTAGGAGGTTTGATTTGTCTCCTTTCATTATTGGTCTATCAGTTATTATTGTGCTCGTTATAGGTCTTTGCGTTACGGCTTATGCAGGTTATAGGGTGGGTACTGACCAGAATAGGATTATGGCAGCTACAACTGTAGCCCGTGAGGTGGAACTGCAATATGATCTTGCTAGTCAGAACATAGATTTGGGTGAATACAAATTGGCGGTCGAAAGATTAGAGTATGTAGTAAAGACTGCTCCGGATTATCCTGGAGCTTCTGATATGCTAGACGAAACCATAGGTTTGATAGATGCCACCGCAATACCGATTCCTGGATCCACTAAAGTTGTAATTGCAGAACAAGTGTTGCTGACCAGTTCAGAGCGATTGAGTATCATTAGAATGTCTTATGATA
>DCAJ01000049.1:17844-21698 GCA_002311455.1 Anaerolineales bacterium UBA1136
TCAAGAATGGCAGGATGTCATAAGCAATATCGATATGTTGAAGGCATCTAGTACTGATTACGATAGGGACCTAGTGGATGGAATATTGTTTGTGGCTTTACGTAATCGAGGCATTCAAAGTATTGAAGTTGGGAATCTCGAACTTGGATTGGCAGATTTGGAGCATGCAGAACAAATAACTGGATTAGATGAAGTAGCTGGTCAGCGTCGTAGATGGGCATCTTTGTATCAATCCGCTTCTACGTTCTGGGACATTAATTGGAAAATAGTTGTAGACAATTTGTATATATTACACCAAATTGCTCCAAACTTTCGTGATACAGGTAGCAGGTTGTGGACAGCTCGTACGTATTATGGAGACGTTTTACTTAAAGGAGAGGAGTACTGTCTAGCTGAAGAGCAGTTCGCTTTTGCTTTGAATATGAAACAAGAAGCATCTCTTGAAGAGAAATTGATGGAATCGGTTGACAATTGTGATAAGGATGATGCTAGATAGGCTGTCATGGAGTAATAGTACTTATCTTGACTTGGAGCAAGTGTGGGGCTATACTCCCACGCGATTGCGGGGTGTAGCGCAGTTGGTAGCGCACCGCGTTTGGGACGCGGGGGTCCGCGGTTCGAGTCCGCGCACCCCGACTGCTTGCGGGCGTCGCCAAGTGGTAAGGCATCAGCCTTCCAAGCTGACATTCGCCGGTTCGAATCCGGTCGCCCGCTCAAATTAAGGGCTTGTAGCTCAACGGCAGAGCAGTCGGCTCATAACCGACCGGTTCCTGGTTCGAATCCAGGCGGGCCCATATGAGTTTTACATCTTTAGTTTGTTAGATTAGCTACTGATTCATTTCTGATTTGAAGAACTTGCAGTGCTGACAATTACAATTTCAGACTTTATGCGCGAATATATTTGCTGCTGTTATTATTAGGGTGTATCATCCATATTGAGAGATTTGGTGCTATGAATATATCTCGTTGGGGTGGTTATCTGATTCTAAATATGTTCGTGTCGGCTTCTGTTACAGTTGCTGTGCTTATGTATTGGGACAAATATCAAAGACCTAATTCAAACCTTAGTCCCAATTCTGTTGAGATTGCAAGTGTTGAGTCTGGGAAGAGTGAAAAATATCAGAGCGATCAGGTAATTAGCCGTATAGGACAAAATGATTCGACAACATATCGTGTGCGTGCAGGAGATACAGCTGGTCGCATAGCATTACAATTCAGCCTTACGGTTGAAGAACTTATGGATGCAAATGACGTTGGAGACCCTAACAAACTGGCAATTGACCAGCTTCTGTTTATTCCTGTTACCAAATCTCTGGAACCTACTAAACGGACAATGGCCACTGAGTCTATGACTGCTACTGTTGCTGTATTAGTACCAGATACTTCAGCTGTATCAGAATCTTCACGTATGCTAGAGATCCGTTCTGTAAATTCTGATAGTGATTTGGAGTCTGAAAAATTGGTGATAGCGAATTGGGGTGGAACGGTGTCTTTATTGGGATGGTCAATTGTAAGTTCTACAGGAGACATTTATGATTTTCCTGCACTTCGTCTACATGAGAGTGGACAAGTTACTTTGCATACAGGAGTGGGAAACAACACTGTTATAGATCTTTACTGGGGAAAATCAGAGTCGGCCTGGAGTTCTGGGGTTACTATAAACTTGGTGGATCCTAATGGCAATTCACATACAAGTTATGAGATTAGATGAGTATGAATTTGATGCGGATGAACCAATTTTCAAAGGTATAGGAGCAGATAATAGTGACGGAATCTAGAACATTGTACTTGAAATGGAGGCCGACAAATTTTACTGATGTTGTGGGCCAAGCCTCCGTGGTGGATACTATCAGAAATGCGGTACTTGCCAGCAAGACTGTACATGCATATCTCTTCTCTGGCCCTCGAGGTACAGGAAAGACAACAGTAGCAAGGATTTTGGCAAAATCCTTGAATTGTATGGAATCAGATTTGTCCATACGGCCATGCAACAAATGCAATCATTGTGTTTCTGTGTCATCAGGCATGTTTCTAGATCTAATCGAAATTGACGCTGCTTCCAATAATAGTGTGGAAGACATACGTGACCTGCGAGAAAAGATCAATTATGCTCCTGGCCAGGGCAGGTACAAAGTGTACATAGTTGATGAAGTGCACATGCTGTCTGGAGCTGCTTTCAATGCTTTGTTAAAGACTCTCGAAGAACCACCGCCTCACGCTGTTTTTGTTCTAGCAACTACTGAGTTACACAAGGTGCCGGCAACAGTTAAGTCGAGGTGCCAATGTCACACATTTCGTCGAATATCTATAAATGACATAATTGAAAGATTGCAGACAATAGCATATCATGAAAAAATTGAAATAGATAATGATGCTTTGTACGCATTAGCTAGGCATTCTACCGGTAGTCTACGCGATGCAGTGAGTTTGTTGGATCAGGTGATGGTAGATCCAGAAATTACAATTACCTTAGAGAGTATACAAAATATTCTTGGGACAACGTCCGACAGTGTGGTAGCAGCTATTGTTGGCGCTCTTGCTGATGCTGAAGTGTCTTCAGGGATAGAACTAATCAATAATGCAGTTGATGATGGAGCTAACCCCAATCAGTTGGCTAGGCAGATTGTGAGTTTCTTGCGCGGAGTCTTAATGTGCGGGACTGGCAACGCAAGTCTGGTGGACTCATCTAGTCAGACTCTTTCCTTAATGAAGGAATGTGAAAGTTTGATGAACTCAAGACAAATTGTGTTATCTGTGCAGGAGTTTGATAAGGCCGCTCGGGACAACACGATCGGTTGGCAACCACAGCTTTCTTTAGAGATTGCTTTTATAAACTCGGTGCAAAATATGTATGATAATCGTGATGTCAATGATCGCGAATCGCTTGCAGTCAGTAATGACAAAGGCCAGGTAAATGATGCGGTTAGTAGTATTGAAGGGGATGTTTATAACGACATATCTAGTCTAAAGACCAGTTCTCTTACAGTTAATGAATTAAACACTCTTTGGAAAGATATCATATCTCGTAGTCGAGCTTCTCACCATACCTTACCTGCATTGTTGGAATGGTGTGCACCGGTAAATATTGAGAATGATGTTGTCCAGATTGCTGTAAGAGAGCAATTTGCTATAGCAAAGCTTGATAAGCCTGAAATGATAGTCCATTTACAAAATGCTATAACGGCTACAAGTGGACATTCTTTAGCAGTGCAGTTCACTTTGATGGAGGTGGGCGGTAGTTCTAACGAAATTATTGATGTGTCCGATGATGGTGCTGTAGCAATGGGAGTGGAATTGGGAGCTAAGGTTCGGGAAAGATCATTGAGGAGAAACTAGTGAGCAGACGAAAAGACAAACTCAAAAACATCTCTCAGGGAGGAGACGGTATCAAGGCGAAATTTAAGCAAATACAGCAGCTAAAACAAATGCAAGAAGAGATGAAAAAAACCCGCACTGCTTTAGCTAAGGAAGTGGTGACTGTAGTTTCTGCAGAAGGTGGGGTCACTATAGAAATTACTGGCGATCAGCGAGTTCAAAATGTCCTTATTTCACCAGAGCTTTTAAGCGATGCTGATGTTGGGGTTTTAGGAAGAATATTGGTGACATCAGTGAATGAGGCCATTGAGCAATCGCAATCTCTGGCAGCCATGCGTCTCGAAAAATTGACATCAGGTCTGGGTCTGGGGTTGCCAGCACTGTGAAGTTAGTTGGAGCGATACCTAGGCCAGTAAAGCGGCTAATGGATCAGTTTTCACGATTGCCTGGTGTAGGACCTAAATCAGCTTCAAGACTTACTTTTTATCTGTTGCGTGCCTCAGATGACCAGGCGTCTACACTGGCAGAAGCATTGATGT
>DCAJ01000043.1:0-2493 GCA_002311455.1 Anaerolineales bacterium UBA1136
CGGTTTTGCTGTTGCGATATGAAATTTCGAAAGCAGGCAGTTGGTCTGCAGGCACAACCGGACCAATCCAATCAGATAAATACTGATCAACAATTGTTAAATGCTCTGGGCATATGTTAGGACGTGGACCAAACAATATTGAATGTGCACCGCAATGTGTTGCTGCTACAGCAGTATACATGCCTGCTCCTCCTGCACAGTTAGCAGTACTATCTTGGAGGTGCAGGACATCAGATGAAACTCCACCTATTACCAGCAGCTGGTTTTTATTATGCACTATTTATTCCAACAAAGAATTTGATTGATAACAGTACGCTGGTGTACTGTTATCGTGTGTAGAGCATTTAGTATTTTTACTCCGGGAGTGAGCCGCACAGGACTCGAACCTGTAACCAAGGGCTTAAAAGGCCCCTGCTCTGCCAATTGAGCTAGCGGCCCGGATATGCACGATTCTATCATTCTGGGTTTACAAGGTCAACGACTTCATACTAGTGTTCTAGACGACCTGGACTGTATCGTTGCGCGTAGAGCAATACACCGGTTGCAATTATTAGCAATCCTGCTATAAGACCTACTGACTGCCAAAGACCGAAGTAAGGTAGTCCGCTAGGTATATTGTGGCTGCCTATTCCTAAGACATCCGCAAGGCCAGATACTGCGCAAATTACATATCCAGTAGCCATAAGTCTAAGCCCAATTTCCTCCCGGAGACGTCGCGGCATTGATCTGTGCCTAGTTTCATATGCGTATGCATAGCCACCTATAGTCATAATACCAATACTTAATAGAATTACGACTAATTGCAGTATTCCTACTCCAGGATTTAAATCCAGATTCACTATTACTGGAAACATTCCTATCAGAAAAACAGTAAATCCGAACACTACTGTAGCTACACTTATGCGAGCAAATTGGCTCAGTTCATCAATTGCAACTGGTCTTCGGTTCATTCTGGTAGACCACGTCTAAGAACTTGCAGCCAGTTCTCTGACATAAAGTGTTCGACCTCTTGCGTGTTGTATCCTAGCGTTGCAATTTCATCACCAATCATAACTAAATCTGCTACAGTGTCCATTGGAAATGGAATCGACTCAGCGCCGAAACCACCATCAAAGTCAGACCCTATACCCACGTGTTGGCAAGATCCAGTTAGTTGACAAATATAGTCTATCATTTCTGCCAATCTTCTGACTGGCACGGTTTTTTTGTCATCGCTTTTACGCCAATCACTCTTTAGAAATTTGTTGTACGGGACCACACCTATGACACCGCCCCGACCTACAAGTTTATGGATTTGTGTATCAGTCAGCAAACGTTCTGGAGTAATTAAGTCTGCTGCAAATCTTGGGTTTGCATGCGATGCTATTACAACACCTTCATAATTTTCAATAGCCTGATCAAAACTGCGTTCCGACATGTGACTAACATCAAGAATCATTTGAATATCTGCCATATTCTCTAACAATTCTTTCCCTAAATTAGTTAGTGGTCTTGGGTCACCAGTGCCACCACAGTAACTAGTTCCTGCCCAAGCTGGTCCGATGATACGTATGCCATTCTTGTACCAATATTCTACTTCACCCGGCGATCTTATTGGATCTGCCCCTTCCATTAATAACACTAGACCAATCACAGGTTTTCTATTAGAAACTTCATCCCAGCTAGTAACAACTGTATCTAGATCTGTTCTATTACGAATGATTTGGAAGGCATCTTTTTGTTCTAAATTTAGGTAGTAATCTAATTGATTATGGGCCAATTGGTGAGCCTGTTCAGAGTTGCGATAATACATTTTCTCAGAATCACCTGAGTAATGGCTATAAGGGGGAGAAAACAGAGTGGCAAATATTATACCTACATTTCCTGATAGCCACTCATCGCGACCCAGACATGCCAAACCATTGTCAATCACACTTTTGCTGTTAATTTCAGTTGTTCGTATATCTAGTGCCGAAGTCGCATAGTCTCTGTTGTATCTGAGAGCATTGTACGCTATATCTTCGTGTGCATCGACTATGAGCATTATCTAATCGTATATATAAGCTGCTTGGTTGTCAATCCTAACAGAATGCTATAATCGCACGACCATGACTATTTTTGTTGTTATGTTTGTGTCCTGTATTCTTTTTGGACTGCCAGGTGTGTTGATTTACCTATCTTTAAAAGAAAGGGGTTTTCATCTCATCCCATGCCTGGGAATCGGGTTGTCATTTATAGTAGTACTCTATTCCATAGTTGCTAGTGTAGTGGGGTATTCATACTATCTGCAACTGGGTCTAACAATTGGTTTGGATATAATATTGCTGTTTCTTAGTAGGAATCAATTAAGGAATTTGACTTCTTGGACAAATAGATTAGAGAATTGGCAGTGGTTGTTGTTGGCTCTTATAACATTAGTATATATTGGACCGGCATTTGTTATTCCAGTTCCATTTGATACTGATGCACAGGGTTTTGGATTACTCATTACTACTGTGCGAGCCAGTGGTTCTA
>DCAJ01000043.1:2500-4030 GCA_002311455.1 Anaerolineales bacterium UBA1136
AACAATTTAGCACCCTTTTATCCTCAGGTGAGTTGGTATTACTCTCCAGCATTTTTTCTAATTGGTGCGGAACTAGCCGACCTTACTGGTGCTGGTGTACACGAAGTCATGCTGGGGTTCTCACATTTACTTAGTCTTGGTGTGATTGCCTCTGTTGGTGCTTTAGGCATGCGTATGGGTGGGAACACTACTGGATGGTGGGCTGCAATTGCATCTGCGGCTGGACTGTCTCTCTATACTACACTTATGGATTCTGGTTACACCAACCTGCTTGGAATATGGTTGACTGCTACATTTCTTTGGATGCTTGGTCAGGTGATGAGGCATAAATCCGGCCTTACTATAGCTATAGCAGGTGTATGTTTGTCTGCTGTGCTGCTTGGTCACCCTGATAGCATCATACATTTGGTCCTGGCTTATTTGTGTTTCTATATTACCGCAGTTTTTGTTAGACCACGATTAAGTTGTAAGGAATATTTTCGTATCATGTTTTTTGTACCAGCTATCGGTGTTGTTGTTAGCCTACCTTGGTTATTGAGTACTTTTTCTATGTTAGGACAAATCAGTGTACATGAGCGTCAGTCACCGCAATTACACCATCTTTTATGGGTGTTTGCTATCAATGGAGGGTTGATACCACTGTTTGCATTGTTTGGTATGTGGTGGGCAGTGCGTCGCCGCCACTGGTTAGACATATGGTCAATATCATGGCTTGTACCGATTATCGAAATATCAAGTTTGGGCAATTTGGATGCACTGTCTCGTCGTACACTTATCGATCCGCTGCAGATTTTCTATCCTTTAGGTATGGCCTGGCATGCCACTATAATTCCCATAGCCTTGTTGGCAGCACGGGGTTTGGAGCCAATTGGGTATTGGATCGGAAGCAATAAGTTTTGGAAGACATGGCTTGTTGCTTCATTTTCAATCATATTGATCTTAGGCGGGGTTGTATTAGTTATGAACAAGTCGATTGTATCTTGGACTAAAGGATTTGTCCCTAAAATTACCGGTGCGGTAGCCTCGCCTGCTGATGTGCGTGCTTATCAGTGGTTGCGTGATAATTCCCCATTAGACTCCAAAGTGTTAAACTATCCTGGGCGGTATGAAGGTCAATGGGTGCCAGTAATATCTGAACGCAAAGCGATATACATTCGTGACCAGTTATTCTATATAGGAGCGGAAGATTTGCGAAATATGCAACAGGCTATGGAAATTGCTTTCCTTGACCCTTCGTCTGATAAAGCCTATGATTTGATTAGTAAATATGAGATTGACTACGTAGTTGTTCCACAGTGGCTCAATGTCTCTGGTATTGATGAAACAAATTTGCGTTGGCGCGAGCCAGACCAATTACTACAGCTGTCTTTATTCAAAGATGCAGATTATTTGAATATGGTTGCAAATTTTGATGGTGCCCAAATTTGGCGAGTGAAACATTAGATGGTTTTCGTAAATATATAATACTTGATTTGCTATGAGAATATTGCATATTATCCCCTATTTTTATCCAGCTTGGGCTTATGGTGG
>DCAJ01000043.1:4051-5581 GCA_002311455.1 Anaerolineales bacterium UBA1136
GTACTTGTCGTGCTGCTTGGGAATTGGCTCGTGCACTCGTGCGCAAAGGTCAGAGTGTGGTTGTATATACAACCGATGCACTTGATGAGCGTTCACGTTCGACACCTTTATCTGTGGTAGTTGACGGAGTAGAAATACACCGAGTGCGCAATATCAGCAATTACTTAGCTTGGCGGCGTGCCTTTTTTCCTTTAGGGTTTGGAAATAAGTTACAGAAATCATTACGTGATGCAGATGTTGTACATCTGCACGAATTTCGTTCTTACCAAAATGCAATAGCTTTACCGTATATGGTAAGGACAGGTGTTCCGTTTGTGCTCACAGCCCAGGGAGGTTTACCCCGTATTATGGGGCGCAACACTTTGAAGATACTTTATGATCGTAATTTTGGTGCTCGGATACTAAGTAATGCTGCCAGATTGCATGCACTCAACGAGGTGGAACGGGAACAGTTCATAGATTTGGGTGTGGATCCACAAAGGATTGCCATCCTGCCAAATGGTGTGGATCTTGATCAATATCAATCCCTTCCAAGTTTTACAGGATTTCGAGCTCGTTTTGACATACCGGAAGAAGCTCCTATCATACTTTTTTTGGCACGAGTCAACAAGATTAAAGGAGTGGATTTTTTGGTTTCTAGCTTTAATATGCTGCGAGAGGTATACCCTGATGCAGTTTTGGTAATTGTTGGACCTGATGATGGATATCTGCAAGAAGTCAAACATCAGGTGCAGGTATTAGGTATTGAGAAGCAAGTGCGTTTTACAGGCTATCTCGATGGTGATGATAAACTGCAAGCGTACCAAGCTGCCAGCGTGTATGTTCTTCCATCTGCATATGAAATGTTTGCCATAACTTTACTGGAGTCGCTTGCTTGTGGTACACCCATTATTGCTACAGATCGTTGTGGATTAGCAGATTTTGTGCGCCAAAATGATCTTGGGTCAATCGTGAATTATGGGGATGTTAAAGGTCTAAAGAATGAAATAGTCAGGATTTTGGGTCATCCTGTTGATGTTGAGCGCCGGGCTGATTACGGTCGAGAATATGTGCTTAAGCATTTTGGATGGGATAGGATTGCAGATAATTGGCTGACTGTTTATCAGGATTGCGTATCAAAGATGAAGGCAGATTAAATAATGTGCGGTATTTGTGGTTTGTTACAGTTGCCAGGAAAACAGCCAATATCTCTAGATATATTAGGGCGGATGAGTGCCCTAATTTCTCATCGTGGACCGGACGATTCTGGGACATACGTGTCACCGGATCAGAGCGTTGGTTTATCTAATAGGCGTTTGGCAATTATTGACCCGTCAGATTCTGGTCGACAACCTTTTAGTAATGAAGATAGCACAATCTGGGTTGTATACAATGGCGAGACCTACAATTATGTTGAGATTCGTAACGATCTAAAGGCGAGAGGTCATTGTTTTCATTCTGGTACTGATACAGAGATAATTGTGCATTTATATGAAGAATATGGAGTTAATTGTGTCCAACATATGAGAGGCATGTTTGCTTTTGCACTTT
>DCAJ01000043.1:5633-5992 GCA_002311455.1 Anaerolineales bacterium UBA1136
ATGTTTGCTTTTGCACTTTGGGATCAGTCTAAGCGACGACTTTTTTTAGCTCGGGATAGGATTGGGATAAAACCTCTATATTATGCTTACACTCCTGATGCTTTTCTTTTCGCATCTGAGATAAAATGTCTGTTGACTCATCCACAATTGAAAAGAGCTGTCAATGATGAGGCCCTTTATCATTACCTCACTTTTCTTACTACTCCAGCTCCCCAAACTTTGTTCAAAGGAGTATTTAAGTTGCCATCTGGTCATCGAGCTATCATTGATTCTGATAGCCATATTCATGTTGAAGAATACTGGGATGTATTTTCAGGTAGTCAGGACGATTCCAGTTACAGTGATGCTGATCAAGCGGA
>DCAJ01000043.1:6069-6474 GCA_002311455.1 Anaerolineales bacterium UBA1136
CGAGTTGTCAGTTCATTACGAGAGAGCGTTAGGTTAAGAATGGTTTCGGACGTTCCTTTTGGTGCATTACTATCTGGCGGAATGGATTCTAGCACTAATGTATCTCTAATGGCTGCAGAAATGGACAGACCAGTACAGACCTTTTCAATTGGATACGAGGGAGATAATGTCAGTGATTACAATGAAATTAACTATGCTCGACAAGTAGCCGATAAGTTTGGTACTGAGCATCATGAAGTACTCATTGGGCGCGATGACTTAATAAGATTCTTGCCTGATTTAATTTATCATCAGGATGAACCAATTGCTGACCCAGTTTGTGTTCCTATATATTACATATGTAAACTGGCTAAGGATAACGGTACTTCTGTAGTCCAAGTTGGTGAAGGTGCTGATGAGCTTTTT
>DCAJ01000043.1:6544-7442 GCA_002311455.1 Anaerolineales bacterium UBA1136
GCGCTTAAGCCAAGGTCCTTGGCAGGCTTTTGGTGCGTTACCAAAATGGGCAAGGCACCTGACCTTAAAGGCGGCCAGCCCGATGATTAATGATTTACGTATGGAATATCTTCGTCGTGGAACAGCAGGAGAAGAGTTGTTCTGGGGGGGCGCAATTGCATTTGGTGAGGATAGCAAACGAAATATACTTACAGATGAATTTCTAAGTCGTGTAGGCGGTCTTAGTTCGTATGAAGTTGTTAAAAAATATAAGAGAAACTTTGACGAGCGTTGTCCAAATCCTGACTATCTTAAGTGGATGAGTTATTTGGATTTGCACATGCGACTACCGGAATTGTTGTTGATGCGTGTAGACAAAATGTCTATGGCTACCTCAGTAGAGGCTCGTGTTCCATTTCTTGATCACGAGTTTGTGGAATTAGTCATGAGTATTTCGCAATCACAAAAGATACCAGGACTGCGCACTAAACATCTCTTGAAGCAGGCAGTGCAAGGCTTAATACCTGACAATATTATTCATAGAGAAAAACAGGGGTTTCGTGTTCCTATTAGTCAATGGTTTTCCGATACTTTAGGATTGATTGCGAAACAAAAATTACATGATTTCTGTCAGAGGACTGACTATTTTCGCTGGTCAACAGTATCAAAATTGGTACACAAACAGGATGAGCTGGTGTGGTATTTGCTCAATTTTGTTCTATGGCATGAATTATGGATTGAGGGTGTTTCTAGCGAGGAATTGATTAAATTCAGATGATTATACTCTAGGGATATAGACATCTAATTGGTGGATCAATCATGCAATTGTAATAAGGTATTTGAACATCTATAATGACGTATATACTAATTACAAACATGATTAGCACCAGTATTGCAATGCTGATATTATGAAATCTGT
>DCAJ01000043.1:7502-9706 GCA_002311455.1 Anaerolineales bacterium UBA1136
CTGATATTATGAAATCTGTTGGGGAACAAGTTCGTCCATCCCAAAGCAAAGAGGATAGATATAGGAAGCATTGCTGGTAGGCCATAGCGAGTGCCTGCAAAGATCAGCATTATTGATCTGTGCGGATATATATCTGTCCTCAATAGTACCATTACTAATATAATCACGCTGCTAGCTGTTAGAAGGCCAGTTAATTGAAGCCTTCTTGTGCTAGATTCTGAACCTGCTAATTGCGCTGATTTGTAGGACCATATTTTCTTGGAAAGTCCGATTGTAGTCATCAAAGTTATCACAAGCAGGGGAAACAATTGCCAGCGGTTTAGTCCGGGTTGTGTGCCCCCGAAGCCTGACCAATACATTGCGAATAACCACCCAGGCAAATCGTGCAACCATGCTGTATGTGTGCGCTCCCAAGAATAAAATGACCACAATGGTCGATTTGGTGAAAAACCAAATATATGTTTCCATCCTATACTTGGCCACAAAGTTTCCACAGTACCATTACGAATCATGTTGGTAAACACTCTATTGCTGCCCCAACTGCCGTTAGAAGATGTCATTGATGAGAAACTAGGTGGTGTGTCTTGAGGATATTTGCCTTTTGCGAGGACTAAACCATCATAGAGAACATTTGTCGTGTTGTCTGATGCGGGTAGGACTATAGCAAGATAGTTTGCTTCTTTGGGTACTTGCTTAACAATAGTCTGGAACTCCCAACTACCTTTACCAGTAGTGCTAGAAGTAAAACCTCCGCTATCTGTAGCAAAATTTGGGAATCCAATTTCACTTCCCACTGGAAGTTTCACCCAGCCACCAATTGTTATTGTTTGACCTCGTAATTCAACCACCTTATCTTCTGCTATGTATTGCACGATTCCATTGGTATTTTCTTCATTATTCACCAGGAGTACATTATTCCCTACAGGACCATTATTACTTTGTACTTCAGCAGGTATAAAGCGCACCCTTTCACCTGGCTCGTACCAAAACCAGTGCGCAGGTATTTCTTTATTTACAGGTAAAAACAGTGCAGTAAATGTAGCTAAACTAAAGGTGGCCAAAACTAATATCCACCTACGTTGTTTCTTAGGTAAGGTTGCCCATATCCATAGGGCAGTTATTGGAATTCCTATCCAAGCAGTCGATTTTGTAAACAAGCATAACACTAATGAGACAATTATTTTCCATAATGATTCGTACATAGATTTAGTGATTCTAAACTGTGACAGCGACCAGAACAGCAAACTTATTGCAAACATTGCGCCACCATCCGTATTGAGTCCTGCAGTTATGTCTCCTAGATGATGATTGAGTGCCATGATACTTGCAGCACCTATCTGCAGCGAATGCTTGTTCGGGAACAGGTTTTGTGCCGTGGCGTATGTCAATGATGTTGCAATTAGACCCAATAAAAGAGTAGCAAATCTACCAAGATTAATTGTGTCTCTGTCTGACAGATCGTTGAAAATTGCCATGGGTATTCCAGACCAAATGTAATATGCAGCATTGGTGAGTCTACGGTCATCAAACAACAGTTGGCATGGTGCACTTGTTAAATCTGTGGGATCTATCATGGCTATCTCTTTGTCGTTAAACGCAATCCACTCAGTTACATCTTCTCCTACGGAGCTGTCTTCTTTATGAAGTGACCATGACAAGCCGACCGAATCACGCAGGCATGCTGCTGCTACCAATTTTGTGTGTGCAAAATGTATTATTTCATCAACGTTGTGACCGAGTGGTACAATCTGCACGCGCAGTGCTCCTAGCATCAACTGGGTAAGAAGGAGAAACAAGAGGCTTGGATTTAGGTGTGAACGAACTTCCATTATAATTAAAGCGCATAGCTTTTTAGTTGCATGTGAGACAGTCTACTGACCTACTATGTGATTGTCAATCTTACTATATGAGTAAACACTTAGAAAAGTTAGCCAATATTTGTCTATGAAGATAGCATATGTTTGTCAATATTTCGTACCTGAGCCTTCAGCACCCTCCGCTCGAATATCGGAGCTCGCCCTAGAATGGGTAGAGGATGGTCATGAAGTTACTGTTCTTACCGGAATGCCCAATCATCCCACTGGTATTGTGTTAGACAGATATCGCGGCAGGATCATTGCAAATGAGAAGATAGGCGATGTTAGGGTGCTACGAAGTTGGTTATATGCAACACCTAATCAGGGCATATTAAGAAAAACACTAAG
>DCAJ01000043.1:9838-15076 GCA_002311455.1 Anaerolineales bacterium UBA1136
TAATTCGTCGTGTCCCCTTTGTCTTTGAGGTAAGAGATCTATGGCCAGCAGTTTTTATTGACTTGGGAATACTCAGCAACTCTTTCTTGATACGCTTTCTGGAATACTGGGAATTATTTCTTTATAGCCAAGCTGCTCTGGTGGTAACTGTTACCAGTGCGTTTAGACATAAGTTAATTGAACGAGGAGTAATACCTGAGAAAATAGTAGTTGTTTCTAATGGTGCTTTAGTTGATTGTTTTTGTCCCGGTAATAAGAATAGTGATCTTTGTAATGAACTAGGAATTTCGGATAGATTTGTTGTCAGTTATATTGGCGCCCATGGAATTTCTCAAGGTGTTGAAACAATAATGGAAGGAGCCGAAAAATTGCAATCTCGGACTGATATAGTTTTTATGTTTGTAGGTGAAGGAGCGATGAAGCAGAGTATGGTGGTCGAGAAAAATAGAAATGGTCTTCGAAATGTAATAATGTTACCTTCTCAATCGAAAGATCGTATGCCAGACTTGTATCGTGCTAGTGATGTGTGTCTTGTGCCACTACGTGATATACCTCTGTTTGACACTTTTGTGCCATCAAAAATGTTTGAAATCATGTCGTGTGGTATACCAATTATTGGGTCAGTGCGTGGAGAAGCAAGGGAAATACTGGAGAACTCTGGATCTGCTAGGATTATATCTCCAGAATCAGTAGATGAGTTGGTTAACTCGATCAAATGGATGGTGGACAATCCTCAAAAGCGCAAAAAGATGGGTGCCTCAGGAAGAATATTCGTGTGCGAGCATTATGACCGTACTATGCTTGCAAAGAAATATGTCAATTACCTCAAGAGAATTGTAAAGTGAATACTATATTGGTTACAGGAGCAACGGGTTTCTTAGGTGAGCATGTGGTACGTCATCTACTTAGCTCTGGAGCGGAAATACGAGCATTTGTGCGTTCAACCAGTAATACAATGTGGCTTCGCAAAAA
Source organism: Anaerolineales bacterium UBA1136 (assembly GCA_002311455.1). Lineage (GTDB taxonomy): Bacteria > Chloroflexota > Anaerolineae > Anaerolineales > UBA11657 > UBA11657. The sequence continues at coordinate 10,811 of DCAJ01000043.1, forward strand.
TGGTGTCCATATATTGTCTGGTGATCTTAACCAACGGGCGACTATTGAAAGGGCTCTACAAGGGATTGACTTGCTCATAAATGTCGCTTCTTTAGGGTTCGGACATGCACGAAATATTGTAACAGCTTCAGTACAAGCTGGAGTCAGTCGGACTGTGTTTGTGAGTAGTACATCGATCTTTTCTAAGTTGCAAACAAGTAGTAAGGCCAAGAGAATTCAGGCTGAATTAATTATTGCTGAGAGTGGATTAGATTACACGATAATTCGTCCAACGATGATATATGGATCTCCACGTGATCGTAACATTTGGAGATTAGTGAATTACATTAATAAGTGGCCAGTTGTGCCGATTATTGGTTGTGGTGAAGCTTTGCAGCAACCTGTGTTTGTTGGTGATGTTGCCAAGGTAATTGTTAGTGCAACACAATGTGATTGTTCGATAGGGCAATCATATAATATAGCCGGTGCCGAGCCCATCTCATTCTTGGAAATAATTAACTCCATTTCAGTAAAGCTTGGTAGACGTATCAAAAAATTTCATGTTCCCTCAGTAATGGCACAGTATGCAGTATTACTATTTGGAAGTATGGGATTGGGCATCACGTCCGAACAAGTTCTTCGATTTGAAGAGGTCAAGACCTTTGATATTAGCGCAGCTGTTGAAGATTTGGGATACAACCCACTAGATTTTGAGAATGGTTTAGTGCTTGAGTTACAATGGTTACGGAAATAATAGTTATAATGGTTTTATGATGACTACAGTCCGGACTGGAATATCGCGTTTTATGCGTCGTACTGGTTGGTATTTGTTGGGTGATTCGATAATAGTTGTGATTGCCTATCGAGTTGCTTTGACTGGACGTTTTGCTGGTACATCTCCAAATGCACATTACCTGCAGGCATGGAGTACCTATATTGCCTTCATAGTGTTTATACATTTGGCAGCGAATTATTGGGCTGGAATGTATAGTAGACTGTGGCGTTTTGCCAGTGCTCCAGATGCGCTCATAGTTGTGCAGGCATGGTTGGGTGCCACCATCCCTCTGATGTTGATGGATTTGCTCCCAGCTGTTCGTCTTGAACCAACAATCCGACCTTTGCCTTTGAGTGCATTGGCGTTAGGTGGTTTTCTTGCTGCGGCTGGGTTGACTATGCTTCGTTATAGAACACGGGTACTGGTAAGCCTAATTTTTAGATTAAGACGAGTAGGGCAAAAACTACCAGGTGATGCTGGTCCGATAAGAACTCTGATAGTGGGAGCTGGTGAAACCGGTCAATCACTATCCTGGCAACTTCAAAACCGAATAGGAGGCCGTGCATACCAAGTGCTTGGATTCATTGATGATGATGTTGACATTCATGGTTTCAATGTACATGGAATTCCAATATTGGGTGGCAGAGCACAACTGTTAGAATTGGTAGTACTACATAATGTAGACCTGATAGTATTGGCTATTCACGCTATTTCTGGGCATGAGTTTCGTGAGATTCTTAGTGTTTGTCAGAATACTCCAGCGCGAATACAGATTGTCCCCGACGTGTTCGAGGCTCTTGCACCTAATGCGAATAAGTCTTTATTGAGGGATGTAACAGTAGACGATTTTCTTGGTAGGGGTCCTGCTGAGATTGACATAGAAGTATGTAGGAGCATGTTACAAGGTCGGACTATACTAGTGACTGGGGGAGCTGGATCAATAGGGTCGGAGCTATGTCGGCAGGCACTAGCTTTTGATTCCAGTCTAGTTGTAGCTCTCGACATGAATGAAACTGGCTTATATGAATTGCAGACTGAAACTAGCATGACACATAGTGAATGTAATTTGAAGGTGTGTGTGGCTGATGTAACCGACCCAGATCAAGTGAGCGTACTTTTTGAGCGCTATCGTCCTGAGGTTGTGTTTCATACTGCGGCTTACAAGCATGTACCTTTAATGGAATCACATCCACGTATTGCTCTGCGCACAAATGTTGTAGGTACATTAAACGTGGGTTTGTCCGCTAGAGAGGTGGGATCAGATAGATTTGTGTTGATTTCCACAGACAAAGCGGTTGAACCAGTCAGCATTTATGGTGTGACCAAACTAATAGCAGAACAAGTGACTGCTAGCTTGGCTGTTGCTAGTTCGGATACACTTTTTACTTGTGTGCGATTTGGAAACGTTTTGGGCAGTCGAGGTAGTGTTGTTCCACTGTTCGAGAGACAGATTGTAGCTGGAGGACCAATTACCGTTACTCATCCTGATATCACTAGGTTTTACATGACTATACCAGAAGCTGTTCGATTAGTTATTCAAGCTTCAGCACTTACCGGTAGTGGAGACTTATTCATGTTAGAAATGGGTGAAAGTATACGAATAACTGAGTTGGCTGAACGCATGATAAGGCTACATGGTTTACGTCCAGAAGTAGATATAAAAATTGAATTCACAGGGCTTAGGCCGGGCGAAAAGCTACATGAGGAACTGATAGAAATGGAAGAGAGGAGAGAGGTGACAAGTTACGCTCAGATTTACAAAGTGTTACCCGGGAGCCGAAAAGCTAACAATAGTGATTTAGATTCATTGGACGAATGGGTTTATAGTGCACTAGATCTCCCTGAAAATGAATTAGAAAGTGCGTTGNNAGTTTAGTTAATCAACCCAATTCCTCGGAGAGACAATGATTTTATGATTGTAGTAAGAACTCCTCTACGCGTCAGTTTCTTAGGTGGTGGTACTGATTTCCCAGATTACTATCGGAACCATGGTGGTTTGGTTCTATCAACAGCAATAGACAAATATATATATGTAATTGTTAAACAACGATTTGACAATATGATTTATGTCAACTACTCCCGTAAGGAAATCGTAGAAAATGTAGATGAAATACAACATGAACTAGTAAGAGAGGCTATGCGCATCACCGGAGTAGGACGAGGTGTAGAGATTACAACTCTTGCTGATGTTCCATCGAGTGGAACTGGCTTAGGTTCTTCTAGTACTGTAACGGTTGGTCTGTTGCAAGCTTTGTATTCTTACAGTGGTAAGCTTGTTACTGCAGAGACACTTGCAAGGAAGGCATGTGAGATTGAGATTGACATATGTAAAAAACCAATAGGTATGCAGGACCAGTTTATTGCGGCTTATGGTGGATTTCGGGAAATATCTTTTGAAAAAGATGACGATGTGACTGTATCAAATTTGGGCTTAGAGGACGAATTAATGCGTCGCTTAAACCGTAACATGATGCTATTTTATACAAACATTACTCGTCCTTCAGAGAATATTCTTGCAGAGCAAAGAGCAAATATTTCTAAGCGTGAAGACAGGCTATCAGGATTGCGTGAGCTTGCTAGGCAAGCGTGCGACTGCTTGAAGAATGGTGATTTGAGTGAATTTGGTAACATGTTACATAATGCTTGGGAGCTAAAAAGGGGTCTTGCCAGTGGCGTTAGTAATCAGGTTCTTGATGATTTGTATAACGCTAGCAGAAAAGCTGGTGCTATAGGTGGTAAGATAGCTGGTGCAGGAGGCGGAGGGTTTTTGTTACTATATGCGCCTCTGGCAGCACAGGATAATGTTCGAAATGCACTCAGTGATTTACGTGAACTTCCATTTTTGTTTGAACGTGATGGTAGTAGGGTGGTTTTCGACCTAGGTAGGTCAAAGTAACGTTCAATCTACGATTTCTCTACGACAGTCTAAAACATGCTTGACTAAAGCAAACTCGTTAGTTAGAATTCAAAACTTGAATACTAGAATAGAGGTACTATTTTGCGAGATTATGAGTATCAGCTACTTGATGCTATTGCTAATAATCCTACTGTAACTCAAGCTGGACTAGCAGCTCAACTTGGTGTAGCAGTTGGGAGTATTAACTGGTACATTAAGCGTATGGTAGCTAAGGGTTATGTAAAATCTACCCGTATGCAACGTACCCGCTTGAAATACCATTTGACGCCAGACGGCGTAGCAGTGCTGGCACGTCGCACAGCCGAGTATATGGAGCAATCACTTGTGGTTTACAGAAAGTTGCGTAGGGCAGCTACGGAAACGGTTGCTGATATTCGGCGTAAGGGAATTGAATGTGTTCTATTACAAGGAGATGGTGACGCAACAGATATTCTTAGATTGACTTTGCTAGAGCATGGAGTGGTGTCGACTAGTGCATCGGCTGACTGGTTGGTACGTTGTATTGGTCATGATTATTATCTAGAGTCATGTTCTAAGTCTGGAGCAACGACTAATTTACATGCATCAGTACGAAGCACATGATGGAATTGATGAT
>DCAJ01000043.1:15134-15493 GCA_002311455.1 Anaerolineales bacterium UBA1136
ACATGATGGAATTGATGATTTTGACTAGTATTTATTATTTAAACGTACATTGTGTTGAGTAAACAGATTCACATGTAGAGGTAGGTATTGATCAAGTTAAGTGTTCAGTATACGTTTTGTGAACATAATCAATCTAGCTGATTGGATTGTTGCATAAGACAAATTTTTGGGTGGTCACATCTTGAAATATCAGTTTAGCTAGATGTAGCCATCGCAACTGATGAAGTTATGGTTGCTAGTTTATAGCACTCTTGACCCTAGGTTTTCTAGGTTTCAGTGAGTTGTTGTCAATATATTACCTTTCCCGCGCTAGAATTGTTGCGTGTTGGAAGGGCGGAGCATTTCTATTATTACTAAAT
>DCAJ01000043.1:15513-19491 GCA_002311455.1 Anaerolineales bacterium UBA1136
AATATTTCATGACGTGGAACATATGAAGACTAGTTTCTGGAAGGAAAAACGCGTTTGTGTTACTGGAGGCGCCGGATTTTTGGGGTCTGCTATCACAAGAAAATTACAAGGACTAGGGTGTGTTGATGTAATTATTCCACGCAGTAATGATTTTGATTTACGTGTGAATGATTCAATTCAACGGTTGTACTTTGAATCTCGTCCGCAAATAGTCATTCATCTGGCAGCAGTAGTAGGAGGCATTGGAGCAAATAGCGCAAGACCGGCAGAGTTCCTATATGACAATTTAATGATGGGGACTCAATTGCTTCATGAAGCCTGGGCTCAAGGTATTGAGAAGTTTGTAGGAATTGGAACTGTATGTTCTTATCCAAAGTTTACTCCGATACCGTTTTCCGAGGATAGTTTATGGGATGGTTATCCGGAAGAAACAAATGCGCCGTATGGTCTAGCTAAGAAAATGCTACTAGTCCAGAGTCAGGCTTATAGACAGCAATATGAATATAACTCCATTTTTCTTTTGCCGGTGAATTTGTATGGGCCTGGGGATAGTACTGATAGCGAAAATTCGCATGTTATTCCCTCTCTAATTATGAAATTCTTGAATGCCAAACGTGATGGAGAAAAAGAAGTGATTGTATGGGGTGATGGTTCGCCTACTCGTGAATTTCTATATGTCGATGATGCTGCAGATGGCATTCTTTTAGCGACTGAAAGATATAACAGTAGTCAACCTGTGAATTTGGGGTCGGGCCAAGAGATATCTATAAGAGATTTGGCTACAACAATTGCAGCTTTGATAGGGTATACAGGAGAACTTGTGTGGGATAGTACAAAGCCAAATGGTCAACCGCGCAGAAAGCTTGATGTTAGTCGTGCACAAAGTAATTTTGGATTCAAAGCCCGCGTTGACTTTAAGGATGGATTGAAACGTACTGTTGACTGGTATGTGCAGCATGAATCGGGTTCAATTTAGCGGGGTTAGAGTGAATTCATCTACTTCTGAAGACAAACTATTTGTTACAGTAATAGATTCATCTGCAAAATTTGGATGGTGGAAGTATTTGCAAGAGATATGGTTTTACCGAGATCTTTTTTATTTCTTAGTTTGGCGCGATCTTAAAACGAGATATGCTCAGAGCGTGCTGGGTATAGGATGGGCGATTATACAACCACTTTTTAGTATGTTAGTGTTCACAATTGTATTTGGGAACATGGCTCGAATCTCGTCCGACGGTGTGCCATATGCTATCTTTAGTTTTGCAGCGCTGGTTCCATGGACATATTTCTCTGGTGCTTTGACTGGGGCTGGTGGCAGTCTGATTACTGCACGCGGTATTATCACCAAGGTGTACTTCCCTCGGATCATTGTCCCTTTGGTTGCAGTTGCTGGAAAACTTTGGGACTTTGGTATTGGACTAATAGTACTTTTTGGTATGATGGCCTATTTTGGTTTTGGACCTACAGCTCAAATGTTGCTGCTTCCTATGGTGACCATCTTAATGGTTCTAACTGCTGCTGGACTTGGAATGTGGGTGACCGCACTTGCAATTCAATATCGAGATATCAGTTATAGTCTTGGATTTGGAATTCAATTACTTATGTATGCCTCTCCAGTAGTTTATCCTGTAAGCATGGTTCCAGAACGTTTTCGATTGTTGTATAACTTGAATCCCATGACAAGTGTTATTGAGTCTTTTCGCTCAATACTGTTGTCTACTAACCCCATCCCCTGGGATGGCCTGGCAATTGGTTTGTTTGTGTCACTATTACTAGCAGTAAGTGGAGCTGTCTATTTCATTGGCATGGAGCGAAAATTTGCAGATGTTGTCTGATAATACCGCTATACGCGTAGAGAATATATCTAAGCGTTACCGAATTGGTGCTCAAGAAGAGCGTCATCGTACTTTGGTCGGGAACATGTTAAAACTAGCAGCACAGCCGTTAAGGAATGCACGTAATTTACGCAAATTGACAAAATTTGCCGCAGATGAGGTAGAAGGTCCAGATATTGTTTGGGCTCTAAACGATATTTCCTTTGATGTTCAACGAGGCGAAGTCATTGGTATTGTTGGCCATAATGGTGCTGGCAAAAGTACAATCCTTAAAATACTATCGAGAATCACATTCCCTACTAATGGGCGTGTAGAAATAAAAGGTAGGGTAGGCTCCTTGTTAGAAGTAGGTACTGGCTTTCACCCGGAACTTACTGGTCGAGAAAATGTTTATCTGAATGGCACTATTCTGGGAATGAGCAGAACTGAAGTCGAACGGAAGTTTGATGAAATTGTAGAATTTTCAGGAGTGGCCAAATTTATTGATACTCCAGTAAAACGGTATTCTAGTGGTATGAGCGTTCGTCTAGCATTCTCTGTTGCAGCTCACTTGGACCCTGAGATTTTGTTAGTGGATGAAGTTCTGTCAGTGGGTGACGCTGGTTTTCAAAGTAAATGTATAGGTAAGATGCAAGACGTGGCTAGTGAAGGCCGTACTGTTATATTTGTTAGTCATGTAATGCAGGCTATAAGAAACTTATGTGATCGCACTATTCATATCGATAAAGGTCGAATAATTGACGATGGTCCTACGCAACAGGTTATCAGAAATTATTTGACCGGTGGTTCACAGCGGCAGCTAGCCGAAAAAGTTTGGGACAATAAGGATACACAGCCAGGAGATTCAGGATTTAGGTTGCTTGGATTGCGCATCTTAGATTCAGGTGGCAATACCGCGCAAGCTTTTCGAACGTCGGAACCTATTAGGATTCAGGTTGAATTTGAGCTTGACAAATTAATACATGAAATCGGAGTTGGTTATGACTTATTTTCCGCCGACGGTTCTATGGTCTATAGATCATATCATTATGATGATATTCCTGAGAGGTGGCCAACAATACAACTAGGATATAACCGTTTAGAATGTATTATTCCTGCAGGAATGTTGAATGGCGGTAGTTATGTAGTTCGATTATGCGTGTTACAACAAGATATCAAATGGATTCTTAATGGTACTCCTGAACTAGGCTTTGATGTGGAATTTGACCATTCTAAATCTCCTTTTTTCTTCAAGCTGCGCCGCGGAGTAATTGCACCTGTACTAGAATGGAGGAGATCTAGTTGAATATCAGGCTGTTGTGGCGCTATACATGATGGATGTGCAAACAAGAAACTGATTTGAATAAGCTACTAAAACTGTTTACCAGTCTACTAGATATTTCGCCAAACAATTAGATATGCGCGTTTTCGTTTCTGCTCCTCATAATCGACCAAGTGGTGGAACCAAGTATTTGAACTTATTTGTAAATTTGTTCAATGACAAGGGTATAAGCAGCTATATGGTGTTACCAAATGAGCCTACCCAGTCAGATTTTCTAAATCAACCGGCACCAGTTATTACTTCGGATAAAATGCTAGAGATGTGTAGCGTTGATGATGTAATTATCGATGGCTGGCAGTTGGATGAACTTTACAATAGCACCTATATTGCTCCAGCACGACGTAAGATTTTTTGGCATCATGGATGTTCCGTTCCTATAGGTAAAGGTTATAAAGGAGAGCAAGTGTATTCTTCGGACTCGTGCTATACAGATTACTGGAACGTGAGTACTGCTTGTGCTGAATACATTAGTTCTAGATATGGTGTTGAGTCCAGTGTGCTCCAGCTGTTTGCTCCCGAAGAGCCAGATATGTTGTATTCGAGATCTATGGACTATAAGGATCGGAAAGGCATACTATTGTTGTGGGCAAGAGGGGCTTGGCGAATTCTAAAATTGTTGCCACAGGTCAGTCACACTACTGTTACTGTGGTGTATCCGGGTTATAGTGAGAACAGATGGTACGATTTGTTATATAGTCATAGATTGTTTGTTAGTGTTGACCAGGGAGTGCGTCCCACTCCGTTATGGCAGCGTGCGAAATACAGATTGTTTGGCAATGAGAATAATTATTGGAAGGTTCCTTCATCACGCTTATTAGGCTT
>DCAJ01000043.1:19726-20109 GCA_002311455.1 Anaerolineales bacterium UBA1136
CAGGTGACTCTAGCTCTTTCCGCGAGTGATCAAGAACTAGAAAGCAGGGCGCGCTCAGCATTTGAAACCGTTCGCATTTTTGATAGAGATAAGGCTTGGTCAAGAATCTGCAATTTGTTATCTATATAATCTAGAAAAAATACAATGGATTATCCTTCTATCTCAATAGTAACACCATGTTACAACCATGCAAATTTTGTTGGGGACACCATTACGTCTGTTGTCTCACAGAATTATCCTAATCTAGAGTATGTGGTGATTGATGGTGGAAGCTCCGATGAAACTTTAGAGATATTAAAAAAGTATGAGAAGTATTTGACATATTGGATCAGTGAAAAGGATGAAGGTCAGGCCAGTGCAATAAATAAGGGATTATATAAATG
>DCAJ01000043.1:20265-20562 GCA_002311455.1 Anaerolineales bacterium UBA1136
GTTAACAGGTGTGGCAACAACTATTGACGCCGAAGGTAGGTACATACGGTCCAGAAAATATGATAAGAACTTGTATGACTACTTGATTGGCGATTGGGCAGTGATACAACAGGAATCTACATTCTGGCGGCGGAGACTCTGGGATGCTGCTGGTGGGAGTCTCGATGAAAACCTATCGATTGCATTTGACTCCGATCTTTGGAGCCGGTTTTTTTTGCATGCGGAGCATTTTCATGTAGATTGTCCACTTGGTGCTTACCGAAAAGTTCCCAATAGTACAAGCATAAGAAAATCACA
>DCAJ01000060.1:0-560 GCA_002311455.1 Anaerolineales bacterium UBA1136
TCCTCCAGAGAAAAAAAGAAACTTTCATCCAATAGTCCCACCTGATGCAACATCTCGCGCCTGTATCCCGCCGCACCCCCGCAGGCAGAGAATACGTAACCTTCACTATACTGACCAACATCCTTTTGCCATACACCTCTATTAGCGGACGTACCATCAGATCTAAACAAATCTCCTGCAGAATGAAATACGTCACGTCTATCAAAAAGCATTAGTCTAGAGGCTACAATGCCCGCATCTTGATGTCTATCAAAAGCAGAGACTAGTTCTTCTAGCCAATTATCTGCAGCTTCAGTATCGTTATTTAATAGCACTATTATATTCCCTTGAGCTGCACGAATACCTGCATTACAGGCACCGGTAAAGCCTGCATTCCTGGTCAATTCTAAAACACGCACCATAGGATATTGACTTTCTATCACCTCGCATGACCCGTCCATGCTAGCATTGTCTACTACTATCATTTCAAAATCACGAATAGTTTGATTATTGAGTGCGTTTAGACACGTAGGCAAATGATTAACCCCATTCCAATTGGGTATGACCACCGATAACATCTA
>DCAJ01000060.1:726-8124 GCA_002311455.1 Anaerolineales bacterium UBA1136
AGCGAACTATAACCAGTCAAATTAAGCACTTGACGGGCAAAGCCATAACGAGAAACATTCCCAGTGTTCACCAGATGATATACTCCATACGGAGCTTTATCCACGAGTTCAATTATTGCAGAAGCCAAATCATTAGCATACGTAGGTGCCCCTAATTCATCAGTAACAACCGAAATATCTTGTCCCTGACTTGCTAGATTTAGGATGGCATGAACAAAGTTTTCGCCACCAGCAGCATACATCCATGATGTACGCACAATATAATATCGCTCTAATATATCAACCGTGTACCTCTCGGCTGCAAGCTTAGATTCACCATAAGGATTGATTGGATCTGGAATATCCTGCTCAGTATAGGAATACGGTTTGCTACCATCAAAAACTTCATTTGTGCTAAGTAGTACCATCGCAGCTCCATATCCAGCACAAATATGTGCTAAATTTCTAGTACCTATAGCATTGACCAAGTTTGCCATTTCCGGATTACGAGCACATCCATCTACGTCTGTATAAGCTGCACAGTGTATAACAACATCTATAGACTGACCGTCAAATACATGTCGCACGGATTCTATATCAGTAACATCATATTCTTGTAGATCTATTGCGGATACTGAGTTTTCCGGTAGCATATCCACTAGAGTTGCTCCCAGTTGTCCTCGAGCACCTGTAATAAAATAACGCATACGTGTTAGTAGTGTTTAATAACGGAAACCAGCTCTGAACGCACTTATTATACCCTTCCCAAATCTGAGGAGAAGTAATAGTTTAGCATCACAATACTATTGTCTAAGGCTCTTTTTCGGAACTTCTCCAAACTAGTCCTCGACACTCTAGAAAAAATCTTCTCCTCCAGAAGATCGTGACGGAGCAGAATTTCCTCAAAATCCTCAGATTTCCTCCCCATACGAGCAGCAAACACCTCAATAGTTCTAGGAGACGATCCATCCGCAAGTTGTTCCGACAAAAAATTGTGCCATCGATAGAGATATATATTTTCCACAAACGGAAGCCACTGAGTAGAAAATATATATAATGCAAACTTCTGATTGATATCACCTGGTAAACGTTCGTAATCTCTCTGGTCCAAGAAAGTACGCAAAATATTATGCAAGAATAGACGCTCTCTAAACTCGCCCCAATTGACCGTCTTACCAAAAACAGGATTGAACACTTCCACTATCCAGGCCTGATCCAGAAGCAAATGTGCCAAGTACCCGGCTACAAAAGCAGCTCGCACTGATGACAATCGTCGAACATCAGACAGTTCTTTGTGTTTTGCTAACATTTCTTCATGTGCAATATTTTTTTCAACATTGTCAATGGAGAAAAAATGAGTATCTTCACGAGTGTAACTCGACACCGCCTGAACATCAGGAGCTACGTTGCCAAAAAGAAAAGCTGAAAGCTCATCAGACAGTAGATTACGAACAAATTTTTGTAATCTAGAGTCATCTAGGATTTCTTCTGCAAGAACAATGTGATAAAAAGGAGTAGGCATGTTTGTATCTAGAGACCATAGGGAAGAATAATCACATGAGAACCAAATGAAATCATTTTCGACAAAATCTGGAACGATGAGTTAGAATAGTAACTTAGATTATTAAATTTGTACCGTCAGAGGTATTAAGTTCTAAATCAACGCTGCACATATCGTAATGAATGTAGAGAATGCAAATCTTAACACACGCATTAAGCATACACTAACAGCCAAGGTCTATATGCCAGTGGCGCTGCTTGCATGTTTCTGCATGGCAGCATGTGGACGACTTAGCGACCAGCAAGCCAATAAACTGCAGATTCCCCAGAGCCCTTTGCTTAGGTCCATCGAACGGAAATCTGGACTAATAGCATACGTAGGAATAGATGGAAACATCTACACAATGGATCAAGCAGGAAAAAATATAGTACAGCTTACCAGTGATGCGACTACAAGTGACGAAAAAGTGCTTTATTATACACATGTTACCTGGGCACCTAATGGACATCAGATTGCATATGTGAGTTACAGTGGTTCTAGTATACAAGACATGGAAGCGCATCTGTATGTCAGTGACGCTAATGGCACAAATACCAAAGAGATTTTTGCAAATAATCGCATGATTCCAATATTCTTATATTGGGCTCCTAATAGCAAATCTCTTGCTTTCCTAGCAACACAGACTGATGGCGATAGTGGAATACTTCGTCTATCTTCACTTGATGGACAGGTACCAATTATCTTAGATTCGGGTCAGCCGCTGTTTTGGGCATGGGCACCTTCAAGCAAACGTTTGTTAATCCATAGTAATGGATCAGATTACGACTCTAGAATATCTTATCTATATCTTGGAGAAAACATTGTAGAAGAGTCTCTATCAATAAACCCTGCTTCTTTCCAAGCACCAACATTCTCACCTAAAGGGGATGAAATAATGTTCGCCGGCGTAACAGAAAATGAAGAAAGCGCCATAATAACTCTAAATCGCCTGGATAACCGAAGCAGAACTCTGACAACAATCAAAGGAGTTGTAGCCTTCGAGTATTCTCCAAACGGAAAACAAGTTGCTTACATTGATAGCAATAACTCTACTAATTCATGGATCAAAGGCACATTAAATGTGATGGGAACTCAAGGCTCAAAGCCACAGAAACTGTCAAGCATAGGAGACAATGTGATAGGATTTTTCTGGTCACCCGATGGTGAAAAGATTGCCTACTTCAAGTCAGCAGTAAAACAAGAGGAAACTGATGGAATAATCGAACAATTCACCCACTTAGAACTACATGTACTATCTATCATTGACGGAACAAGCAAGAATCTTTTTTCTTTTGCACCCACGGAACTATTTGCTGCACTATTACCATATATCGACCAATATCAGCGCACCTTCACCATTTGGTCTCCGGATAGTCAGTACTTGACATTTTCTGCATACACTGAGCAAGGCCCTGCAATATTTGTTGCACAAGCTGAAGGCGACTTTGAGCCTAGAATACTGGAGTTTGGTATGTTGTCTGCCTGGTCATGGAGATAAATGCTAATGTGCTAAAGCTTGGGTAGGACAATTGATTGCTGTCGTTGATACTTGCCCTTCTTGTCAGCATACGACACCTCACATTCACTATCGGATTCGAAGAACAAAACTTGCGCAATACCCTCATTAGCGTAGATTTTTGCTGGCAAAGGCGTTGTATTAGATATTTCGAGTGTGACATAACCTTGCCATTCAGGTTCAAATGGTGTGACGTTGACTATAATCCCGCAGCGTGCATAAGTGCTTTTACCAACACATATAGTTAATACACTACGAGGAATACGGAAATATTCCACTGTACGTGCAAGAGCAAATGAATTCGGTGGAATGACACATACTTCTCCCCTATAATCCACCATAGAACGCGGATCGAAACTCTTTGGATCTACAATTGCAGAATGCACATTAGTAAATATCTTGAACTCATCTGCCACCCGAATATCATAACCATAAGATGAAACCCCATAAGATATGACACCTTCACGCACCTGACTAGATTCAAACGGTTCGATCATTGCATGGTCACGCGCCATCTGTGTTATCCAATGATCCGGTCTAATACTCATGATTTTTTCTCCTCATATCTATTAATATTACTCGTATAGTACACTGTACGAATATGTATCACGAATCTCTACATAGATTCTGGTGCGCTAACACCCAACAAATCCAGAGTACGTGCCAATCCTATACGCACTGCTCTAACAAGATTTATGCGTGCAAGTGTCAGCGTTAAATTGTCAGCATCTAAAACTTTGCAGTCACTATAAAAGGTATGGAAACTACTTGCAAGATCGCGTGCATATGTTGTCAAATAATGCGGGGCCAGCTCACGTACCGCACGATCGATAGTATCTGATAGTTCAAGCAAATTACGCATTAGCATACGTTCTGACGGATGTATCAAAACATCCACCTTGACATCTTCCAATGAAAAACCTGCAAGTGCTGCCTTTTCCAGAATACTGCATATGCGAGCATGTGCATACTGAACATAATACACAGGATTCTTGTCAGATTGTTCTCGAGCCAAATCTATATCAAATTCTAGATGGCTTTCTGATGCACGCATAAGCATAAAAAAGCGCACCACATCAGCACCAACTTCATCAACAAGTTCATCCAAGCTCACAAAGTTACCAGACCTTTTACTCATACGTTCGCCTTTAATATTTACAAACTGATGCATGAGAAGCTTGATCTTATCGACCTCATAACCCATCGCCTTAACACCTAGTAGCACATCAGGAAACGAATCCTTGTGATCAGCTCCGAGTACATCTACAACCAAGTCAAATTTGCGTTCCATTTTGTTGCAATGATACGCAATATCTGGCAATCTATATGTTGGCTCTCCACTTGATTTCACTATCACTCTATCATCTGATCCACCCAATGCTGTAATAGCGAACCACACAGCACCATCTTTATCATAAGCTAACTTTTTCTGTCTAAGTTTGTCCACCACTCTATCCAAAGAACCATCTTCATATAACGATTGTTCATTGAATAGCACATCCATCACAATATTAAGTCGGTCTAATGTAAGGTGCTGTTTAGCAGCAATAGACTCTTCTGCAATATCTTTAAATGTGTCCCAGTCCTCCTCTATTAGTCCATCAGAATGCTCTTCTATTAGCTGCGCACCTAAAGACACAAGATATTCACCTTGATAATGTTCCTCCGACAAATGCATGGAACCACCTAGCGACTGTAAATACCTTATCTTCAGCGATTCCCCCAGCCTTCTCATCTGCTGCCCAACATTGTTGTAATAGAATTCACGAGTGACTTGGTATCCTGCAGCACTGAGTAAATTAGATAATGTGTCGCCAATGACTCCACCGCGTCCATGCCCTACAGTTAGAGGACCAGTAGGGTTGGCACTTACAAACTCTACTTGGGCTTTATTATTTAAGTGATGTTCTAAATCTGCAAAACTGGGACCCTCATTAATAACTCGTTCTGCCTGGGAGCACAACCATTCTCCAGACAAAGTTATATTTAGAAAACCAGGTACAGATACTGTCGAATCGCCGAGCATTGCACTCTGAGGCAAATGGTTTTGGATTTGATCAGCAATATCTATAGGAGAACAACTCATATGTTTTGAAAGCTGTAGTGGTAACGCAGATGAATAATCACCCCATTCGCGTCTTTTAGGACGAGTCAGATGAATGTATGCAGGCAATTGATAAGATGGGAGCTTTCCAGCTTCCTGAGCTAGACACGCGCCACTAAGGATCAAATCTGAAATTTGCTTTGCAAGTAAAGGCATTTATCGATTCACACAGTCATACTACTAGTTCAACTTTTCCACAGAAATTTCTGTTAAATTAGACAAACCTCTTATAACATGTTCATACAATTCACTCATATACCAAAACTCATATCCTTGATTTCGTAAGATTGAAATAACTGACTGAAACAATTCAAATGCCTGATCAGCATTTCGTAAATGAGCATAACGTTTCCATCCATGAATATTACCTGCGATACGATTAACGTAATAGTCATAAGGATGAGAATCAAATATCACCACGTCTGGCAAAGGAAACAAACGCATTAAAGTCTTGTATGCGTCGAGCCCCAACAACTTGATATAGCTCATTGACATAACCAACCGAATAGTCGGCAGACAGGTAACTGGCAATTCTATTATCTCATTACCATTATGAACAAATCGAAATGGCTGATTTGGCAGATGCAAGTTTGAGTACCCGTATTCATCTAAACGAATCGAAGGAAATATGCTAGCATCATATTTAAATTGATATTCCATCAATGTACAAATACCGTCTCTATCGATTAATCCATTGGGCGCACGATATCCTAGTGGCTCTACCTCTAGATAATCCCTATAAGCATTAAGGGAATTGTTAACTTCCTTGGCAAAATGCTTGGTACTGCGTTCATGAGTGTGCGAATGAACACCAAACTCAAGTGGGATAATCTGGGCCAAATTCCCAATCTCATCACTATATTTCTCAATTAGAGACGTCTGTAGATACCCAGTAACTTTAGCGTTGTTTTCTAGAATAATACTCGAGTATCTATCCATCAAATCACGATTGTCAAACATGCGTACACATCCTCTATCATCCCGAAGATCTGGTTCTATATCCATAGTAATACAAGCGATTTTCTTGCGCAATTTCACAACCTCAAGGGTGGTTTCACAGTACTAGAATACACCTGGGATAGAAAGAGTAATTACAGAATCTACGACCTCAACCAAGCTTTTAATATAGCTAAACCAAATCTTAGTGGATACACTATACCACCTGGCTTTTTACTATCACCCAATTGTCTAGACATAATAGACACTGGCACTTCTTGGATAGATAGGTCTTTGTTAACTGCCTCCAAAATTAATTCTGGAGCACTGAATTGTGCTTCACGCAATTCTAGTCTGGCGAGGGATGAGGCACGTATAGCCCTAAATCCATTGGTACAATCCGTAATTTTCGTTCCAGCAAAAAACGATAGTATCGATGAGTATAACAGTATTCCCGCATGTCTAGCACTATTACGATCAGAGTAATGTCCCAAGAAACGAGATCCCATAACGTAGTCTGATTGTCCCTGTAGAATAGGTGATATTAGCTGTTCAATTTCCTCAGGACGATGCTGTCCGTCTGCATCCATAGTGACAACAATCTCTGCACCATCCCTGCAAGCTATTTCAAAACCAGTACGCAAAGCATCTCCTTGTCCCCTATTAACCGCATGAAACACAGCTAATCCGCCTCGGCTCTGGACAACATCACCTGTACCATCAGAGGCTCCATCAATAACAACTATAGATCTAGTACTAACTCCTAATACTTGTTTAGGGATTCGATCAAGCACCTCAGCAATTACACCTTCCTCATTATATGCAGGAATAACAACTGCAATCTTAGCTGCATTTGAATCATGAACTCTCTCATTACCATAATTACTAAGAGCCAGCGCTTGTACCAACTCACCAAAAGAACGCCGCATATTGGACAACCTAACAATAAGGTATATGAATAAAAGGAAGGAAACAAAACTAGACAAGATAACAATAGAGAAGAGGCGACCTTCCACCTGAAATATTGCTGTCAAAACATCCACTATTGGTGGATAAATAGTAATCAACCATACTGAAGTAAACAGTAACAGAGATACGAAAAGCTCGCCTCTTCTCAGCCTACCTGATCGACGCATGTATAGCGCATAAATCAAGACAATGCTCCCGAAAAGAAAGCCAAGTATACGAACACCACTAATCACATGTAATTCCTAAGTAATATTTTCGAACCACTGCCATGTTTTCCGCAAACCTAAGTCTAGATCTACTTCTGGCTCCCACTTTAATATTTCACGTGCCTTTGTGATCAGAGAATAATTCTTT
>DCAJ01000060.1:8232-8617 GCA_002311455.1 Anaerolineales bacterium UBA1136
CTAGCAATACTAGTCTCAACACCTGTAGCAATTTGGTAAACTTCTCCACCCAAATCACAATCCAGCGCCAATATCACTGCTCTACACAAATCTGCAACATAAACAAAGTCTCGAGTCTGCTTTCCATCCCCATGAATAGTAACATCATTATTAGTGCAAATTGCCCTGAAGAACTCAGAAACCACACTGCCTTTGTGCTCAGAAAAAGGTCCGTACACATTACCAAAGCGCAGGACGATTGTATTTAATCCCCAAGACCCATAGTACGCCAAACAATAGGCCTCAGCCGCCAATTTACTGGCTCCATATGGGGAGACTGGTAGAGGAGCCTTATCCTCAGAAGCAGGTGGGTTTTGCCTACCCAAAGGTGCATTAGAAGATGCAA
>DCAJ01000060.1:8730-9024 GCA_002311455.1 Anaerolineales bacterium UBA1136
GAATATTAAGAGTGCCAACTACATTTACTTCGCAGTCCTTATAAGGATCAATCAAGGAACCAGGAACGCCTGTCTGAGCTGCTAAATGTATAATAGAGTGATGGGGTCTTATTACTTCAATCAAAAGATCTCTGTCCAGTACGTCTCCCTCAACAATATCAACAGGTAAGCCTTCCAAATATTCAGCTCTTCCTGTACTGAAATTATCTAGTACACTAACTTTATAACCAAGATCAAGCATCATCCGAACTAGATTAGCTCCAATAAATCCAGCTCCGCCTGTAACCAGAACCC
>DCAJ01000023.1:0-7118 GCA_002311455.1 Anaerolineales bacterium UBA1136
TCTAGCTGCTCCAAAAAAACGTTTAGGTGGATATAAAGCTGCCGGGTCAAGTCCACCTGAAAGAGTACGGCCTGAAGGTGTAACTATCAAATTATAGGCACGAGCGAGACGAGTTATAGAGTCCAACAGAATAGCAACATCACGTCCACATTCTACTAAACGTCTCGCACGCTCCAAGGCCATTTCGGCTACTTTAACATGTGCAGTCACTGGCTCATCAAATGTGCTAGCTACTACTTCTGCATCCACCGACCGATCCATATCAGTCACTTCTTCGGGACGTTCTCCAATTAATGCCACCATTAGGTGGACCTGCGGATATTTCATTGAAATAGCATTTGCTACCTGTTTCAAAACAGTCGTTTTACCAGCCTTGGGAGGAGAGACAATTAATCCTCTCTGACCCTTACCTATAGGAGCGACTAGGTTGATTAACCGAGTTGCCAATGAATGTTGATCGGTTTCTAAATCAAAACGTTCATCTGGAAAAATAGGTGTTAATGATTGGAAATGCGGACGTCGCTTGGCCTCTTCGGGATCCATTCCATTGACTGCTTCAACGCGAATCAGACCAAAATATTTTTCACTATCCTTTGGAGGCCTAACCTGTCCAATTACCATATCTCCTGTGCGCATCCCAAAACGCTTGATCTGTGATTGACTTACATAGACATCGTTTGCACTAGGCAGCAATTGTCCGGATCTCAAGAATCCGATCCCATCATCAACTATTTCTAGGATACCTCCACGTAAGGTATGGCCACCTTTCTCAGCCTTAGCCCGCAAAAGACCTAAGACTAAATCATCCTTTTTCATTCGACTAAATCCAGGAACTTCCAGCTCCTTAGATAGTTTGCGTAACTCCGCCAAGTTTTTCTTTTCTAGTTTAGCTATATCCATATTATTATTCCTGATCATACATAATTTGCGAAAAACGCATAAGTTTGTCCCAACGATGTTGGCTAATAACTTCTCTAACAGTCCCAGACCTAGAACGCATTGCTAAAGAGTGCGTTCTAGCACCACCACCAAAATACTTCACTCCGCTAACTAATTCTCCATCAGTAATGCCAGTAGCTGCAAAAAAACAATTTTCACTGGACACTAAATCGTCCATTCGAAGAACAGAATTAAAATCGTAACCCATTCTGTCACCACGCAATATTTCGTTGTCATTCCGCGGCCAAAGTTTACCTTGAATCTCGCCACCCATACATCGTAAAGCACAAGCTGCTAGTACTCCCTCAGGTGTCCCACCAATGCCCATTAGCACATCTATCCCTGATCCAGGCCAAGCTGTCATCACTGCTCCAGCTACATCACCATCAGTAATCAACCTGATACGAGCTCCGGTCTTTCGCAAGTCGGCTATCAGACTTGCATGGCGATGACGGTCCAACACAACTACAGTGAGATCATCAACGTCGCAACCTTTAGATTTAGCAACATTTGACAAATTATCCTCTACTGGAGCCTCCACATCAATCGAATTTTTCGCCTCCGGACCAACAGCTATTTTGTTCATGTAAACAAATGGCCCTGGATTGAACATACTACCACTATCGGATGCCGCCACTGTAGATAAAGCGTTTGCACGACCTAGGGCAAGTAGCCTAGTACCATCGATTGGATCTACAGCAATATCAATATCTGGCGCACTACCTGTGCCTACAATTTCACCATTAAACAACATAGGAGCATCATCTTTCTCGCCCTCTCCTATAATCACAGTGCCATTCATTTCGATCGTATTCAGCATTAGGCGCATAGCCTGCACAGCAGCCTGGTCACTACTATTTTTTTCATTACGACCCATAAACCGCCCAGATGCAAGAGCAGCTGATTCGGTCACCCTTACTAGTTCAAAAGCAAGATTACGATCTGGATCAGAACTTCTTATATCACTCATTTTACAAAACTACAGGTATGGATACCACTATTATATTTATTGTTCAAGATAATACAATTAGCAAAATATAATAGTAACTGGCTGATCCTGCTAACAACCATGAATCAATGCGATCAAGCACCCCACCGTGACCAGGAAAAATCCGACCAGTGTCTTTAACACCAGCCTGACGCTTAACAAGAGATATACCCAAATCCCCTATTAGACCAACTATAGACACTAGCACTCCAATAACAACTCCTTGATACCACTCTAGCACGTCAGGCGATAAACCCCCGATCCACTGCCATAGTAAAACTAACATCCCGCCAAAAGTTGCGCCGAAAGCTATACCCCCAGCAAGACCTTCCCATGTCTTATGCGGACTTGTACGAGGTGCAAGCGGACGCTTACCATAGCGTCTACCTACAATGTAGGCGCCAGTATCTGAAAACCACAGCACAGGTAAAACAGTAAGAACTAACCATTGCCCAGAAGGCAAAGTGCGTAGTGACAACAAATGACCACCTAACACACCAATATAAACTGGGCCCATTAGAGATACTGCCCAATCTTGTAAAGAATGTAATGCTCCTCTCTCGTAATCAATTATATGCCATATAGTTGTAGCCATGAGTACGGCTACAATACAAGGAAGTAACCAGTTTTTATCTGTCGTTACTCCAGTAACACTCGCAAATGCCCACAAACTTAACAAGCTAATCACCCGGGAAGGACGCAATGGAACTTTACCGGCGATTTCAACAAATTCCCATACAGCGACAGTTAATAAGGCAATTACCACGGCATTGTATATCCAGCCACCATGATAAATAACCCAAATAAATATCGGTACCAAAACACCCGCAGTGGCAATTCTCTGGCGTAACATCACCCAATCTGTGCAGAAACCTGACCAAACCTACGCTCCCTACTACCGAAAAACACAAGAGCCTGATGTAGTTCCTTTTCGTTAAAATCTGGCCAAAGCGCTGGTGTGAAGTACCATTCTGAATATGCACTTTGCCAGACCAAGAAGTTGCTTATACGATATTCACCACTTGTTCTAATTATCAGGTCAGGATCCGGCTGCCCAGCCGTATACAGATAGTTGCTTATTAATTCCTCAGTAACTTCTGCAGAAGAAAGACCATCGGAAATGATACGTTTTACAGCACGAACCATCTCATCTCTACCTCCATAATTAAAAGCCACATTAAGCACCAAACTAGAGTTACCACTAGTGAGTTCAACGGCCTCACTAATTTTCTGAACCAAGCGCTTGTTAACGCCAGCACAATGGCCTAAATGTCGTATCCTAACTCCATTCTTATGAAGGGACTTAAGCTCACGGTCAAGCATATTCTCTAGTAGCGCCATAAGTCCAGACACTTCCTCAGGCGGCCGCTGCCAGTTTTCTGTGGAAAATGCATAAATGGTAAGGTACTTAATCTCCAGGTTAATACACTCTTCAATTATTTTACGGAGGTTTT
The DNA here is from genome assembly GCA_002311455.1 of Anaerolineales bacterium UBA1136. GTDB lineage: Bacteria > Chloroflexota > Anaerolineae > Anaerolineales > UBA11657 > UBA11657. The sequence goes on from DCAJ01000023.1 coordinate 3,382, forward strand.
CTGTACCAGCGCGATGACCCGCCAACCTGGGCAAACCCCGCTGCTCAGCCCAGCGACCGTTGCCATCCATTATGATAGCTACATGCTGTGGTATAACCATAATTGGATCGCTACTTTGCCTTGTAGACATTTCCGAATTGATACAATCTAGAATATTATTCTATGCTAGGGAATGACATCCCGGGGACCTTTCCTCAGCCCTCAACTACGACGGTGCACATATTATACATGCATAACTTCATCGTGTTTACTCTCTCCAAGCATATTAATCTTTTCCACTGACTGGTCAGTTAGCTTCTGTAACTCTTTCTGACCCCTTTCTAATTCGTCTTCTGAAATTAATTTTTCGCGCTCAAAATCACGCATGTCATTCTGCACGTCTCGACGTACATTCCGAACGGATACGCGGGCCTCTTCTACCCGCTGTCCAACCACCCTAGTTAATTCCTTCCTGCGATCCTCAGTCAAAGGTGGAATGCTTAGTCGTATAATTTTTCCATCATTGTTTGGAGTAAGTCCTAAATCTGATGCCATAATACTACGCTCAATTTCACCAACAGTGCTACTATCGAATGGTGTTATTGCCAACATTCGTGGTTCCGGAACACTTATACTGGCCAGTTGATTAAGAGGAGTCTGCTGATCATAGTAATTTACCATCAATTTTTCTACAAGAACAGGTGAAGCTCTACCAGTTCGAATAGTTGCTAGTCCATCCTCCAATAACCGGATAGAAGATTGCATGCGATCTCTAGCATCTTGCATCAATTCCTTAATCATAGTCAAATTAGACCTCAGAAACTATTTATTGAATTATTGGAATATTACTAATTTAGGCACCGTCAGTATACACCCAGGCTAACTTTATGTGAGAACAAACTAGTTTGGATTAATTGGACACCAATGTTCCTACTCTGTCCCCCTTCACAACTTTCAATAGGCTTTCTTCCTCCCATAAGTTGATTACTGCAATAGGCATATTGTTGTCCATGCACAATGACAAGGCAGTACTATCCATAACCTTCAAACGGAGATTTATGGCTTCCATATAAGAAAGTCGATCGAACTTCTTGGCATCAGGGTTTTCTTGAGGATCAGAGGAGTAGACGCCATCAACCTTAGTTGCCTTTATCAGTATATCAGCATCTATTTCGACTGCCCGAAGTGCCCCGGCCGTATCAGTTGTAAAGTAAGGGTTTCCTGTACCTCCTCCTAGAATGACCAACCTACCCTTCTCCAAATGACGTACAGCCCTACGCCAGATATAGGGTTCCGCAACAGCATTCATTTCTATTGCTGTCTGCACACGTGTAGATATTCCGCTCCGCTCAAGAGCATCTTGCAAAGCAATGGCATTCATTACAGTGGCAAGCATACCCATATGGTCAGCAATAGTACGCTCCATTCCACTATCAGTCCCAGTACTGCCGCGCCACAAGTTGCCAGCCCCTACAACTATTGCTATCTGTACTCCTTGACTGGTAACAGAACTTATCACATCGGCGACCCTGTCAGCCTGCTTAGGATCAATTCCAGCACCATTAGATGGTGCTAGAGCTTCTCCTCCCAATTTCAAGAGTATCCGTTTGTATTTATAAGTCTTACTCATATCTGACTACTTCGTATTTGAAACCAAGTTACCTCATTTACCAAGTTCAAAACGAGTAAACCTGTGTATAATAATATTTTCGCCAAATCTTGCTATCGAATTGTTAACCAGATCCTGGATATTTTGATCCTCGTCTTTCACAAAAGGCTGCCTTAGTAGACAAACCTGCTTATAATATTTCTCCAGCTTTCCAGCAACAACCTTGTCAACAATATCCTCAGGCTTTCCTTCTTTCAGGGCCTGCTCTCGAAAAAGCTGCTCCTCTTTGGACAAAGATTTGGATGGAATGTCATCTTTATCAATACATAACGGGTTAGCCATCGCTATATGTAAAAGGATATCATGTACCAAAGCACGGAAATCATCGGTTTTAGCAACAAAATCTGTCTCGCAGTTAACCTCGACAATTACTCCGACACGATTACCGGGATGTATGTACGAGTCAACCAGACCCTCACTTGCACCTCTACCAGCCTTGTTGGCAACGCTAGACAATCCTTGTTTCCTAAGCCAATCTACAGCCTGATCAAGATCTCCGTCGCTGTTCTCCAAAGCTTTCTTACAATCGAGTATTGGAGCTCCGGTCGCGACGCGCAATTCTTTTACCTGAGTAGCACTTACCCCCATATTATGCCTTCAACTTAGAGCTGGATGAAGTTTCTACATCATCAGCTGTTGCTATTTTAGATTCTGATGGTACTTCAGTGTCAGACTTGTCAACAACGTCAGAATCGTCTGGTACATCTGCAAAATCCAATTCTCCACTACTCAGTTTTGCCAGAGTCGCTGCACCCAACAGGTCCTCATCAGTCTCAGGTAGACTTTCCGTCCCATTAGCTGAAGAATCTGATGCTTGTTCATACTCAGATTCTTCATCCTTCCGAAGATTGATACCTTCTAAGACGGCATCAGACATGTACGCCATTATCAGACGTATAGAACGAATAGCATCATCATTAGCAGGCAGAACATATTCCACTAAGGAAGGATCACAGTTGGAATCAACCATAGCAATCACAGGTATATTAAGAATATTAGCCTCTTTAATTGCAGCAGATTCACGACGAACATCCACTACAAACATTAGGCGAGGCAAACCTTGCATAGATCGAATGCCTCCAAGACGATATTGAAGCTTGTCAATTTTTCGGTTCAGCATTAGACGCTCTTTCTTCTTTAGAGTATCCCATTCGCCTGCCTCATTTTCACTTTCCAAGTGCTCAAGTTCATCTATGCGCTCTTTCATAGTACGCCAATTGGTTATCATGCCTCCAAGCCAACGTCTATTAACATATGGCATGTTACATCTCTGAGCCGCACCCTGAATAGCATCTTGAGCCTGTTTTTTTGTTCCTACAAATAATACTTCCCCTCCAGCAGCTACCGTATCGCGAATTAGTTCGTATGACTCTTGCAGTAATTTAACAGTCTGCTGCAAATCTATGATATGAACACCATTACGTTCAGTGAAAATATAAGGTTTCATTTTCGGGTGCCATCTACCTGTTCGATGCCCAAAATGTACACCGGTTTCTAGCAATTTTTTCATTGGTATGACAGTCATTGGGGATATTCTCCTTTCCGTTTTCAACTTCCGTCAGCTTCACACCCATCTGGAGCCATCTCATTTACTAGAGGGCACGGCCTGATAGGTCCACTAACGTGCAATATTGTTATTCTTATTCAATTATGGTCTTGCTACACACATGTTCAACGCAAAGTACGTCTACAGTTTGTACGAAAGTCTTGTTATTGCTTGATAGCTAAATCCGCAACTGCAGAAAAAACATTAGGGTCTCTTACAGCTAAATCAGCAAGTGTTTTTCGATTAAGTTCGATATTAGCTTCACGCAACTTATGCATAAACATACTATAACTGATACCATGCTGTCGTACAGCAGCATTTATACGTATTATCCACAAACGTCTAAGATCCCGCTTGCGTACCCTACGGTCACGGTAAGCATACCAGTAACTTTTAAGCATGGACTCATTGGCTCGACGCCAGAGGCGGTGCCTAGATCCAAACTGGCCTTTCATACTCTTAATAACTTTTTGGTGACGACGGCTCCGGTATGGGCCAGTTTTTACTCTTGTCATTATGTCAGCCTCGTTGATTTCCGCTCAA
>DCAJ01000023.1:7152-13092 GCA_002311455.1 Anaerolineales bacterium UBA1136
AGACGGATTGTACTTATAACGTCGAAGGTATGGGGCCAATCTTCGCACCCTCTTTTTCATAGCCGGCGATTCTACCTCAATCATTTTTGAGAACAAAGCCTTAGTACGTTTAGAAGTATTACGTCGAAGATGACCCTTGCCAATCTTAGTGCGCACAAGTTTACCAGAACCGGTAACCTTGAAACGCTTCGCTGTAGCACGATGGGTCTTTATCTTGTATTTTTTTGTTGTTTTCTTTCTAGGCATATTTGCACCTAATCACTATATATCTCAAATCTACAATACTTTTACTTTCACAATTTAGGAACCTTTATCAGCACCGGGAGCAAGAACCATTAACATTGTTCTACCTTCCATACTAGGAGGAGACTCTATATGTGCAACATCTGACAGTTCTTCATAAATTTCACTCATATCTTCCCTAGCTATATCAGGCAAAGTGATCTCACGACCTCTAAATCTAATACGCACCCTTACTTTCATGCCAATACCGAGCCATCTGCGTGCATCACGCACCTTAAATGAACGGTGATGTGCTGTAGTTTTCGGACGCAACCGAATCTCTTTTATCTCAACTTGTTTCTGCGATTTGCGAGACTCTTTTTCTTTCTTAGAACGCTCATACAAAAATTTGCCATAGTCAAGCACTCGGCAAACCGGCGGGCTGGTATTGGGAGACACTTCTACCAAGTCCAAATTAGCTTCTTGAGCAATAGCCAGCGCCTCAGTTACTGGCACAGACCCATAGTTGTTACCATTAGGTCCAATTAACTGCACTTCCTCTGCCCTAATTTTCCCATTAATTCGGAAAATATCAGACTTGTTACCTACTTGCCTTATGTTTCTACGAGTAAGTCTTGCTATTGTAGTCTCCCTTTATATTTATGCAATCTATTACCCTGCTTGATTTCTATAATAGTGTGCTTTTATTGCTTGTCCTAAATAGAGTGCGATAATACCATATCAAGAAAAAGCCGTCAATGAAAATAATCACTTCGGATACATTATAATTATATGATGAATAACTAGATTGGCATATAATTATTGCAATTTTGTGATTAGGAAGAGATAAATGAAAGAACTTAAGGATCGAATTCGCACACAGGGAAAATATCTAGGTAAAGGCATACTAAAAGTTGACGGATTCATCAATCACCAGGTAGATCCTATCCTTATGAAATCCTGTGGACATGCTCTTGCATCTCGCTTCTCGAAAGTAGAAGCTTCCAAAATACTAACAGCCGAAATATCTGGTATTGCACCTGCGTTGATGACTGCCATGTATCTAAATTTACCTGTAGTCTATGCTCGAAAACACAAACCCATCACTATGCCGGACGAAGTTTTGCTCACATTAACACCATCTCACACAAAAGGCCGTCTTGTAGAACTGATCATATCTCCTGAATATTTACAAGCGGGAGAAAAAGCCCTTATTATTGACGATTTTTTAGCCTCAGGTCAGACTATCCTTGGACTAGCAAATCTAGCAGAAGCAGCAGGTGCTGATATAGTTGGTATTGGTACACTAATTGAGAAAACTTTTGAAGGTGGTCGCACAGCGTTATCAAACCTAAATGTGTCAATAGAATCACTTGCACTTATCTCGGATATGAGTGAGGACAATATCGTTTTCGCAAGCTAGGACTTTTGGTATTTACGCTATGGATTCAGTCGCTATCATAGATTTCGGATCGCAGTACTCACAGCTAATTGCTAGACGCGTACGAGAAGCGCAAGTTTATTGTGAATTATTCCCTTTTGATACAGACGCGGATAAAGTGCTAGGAATACAGCCAAAGGCACTCATTCTCTCAGGTGGTCCTAACAGTGTGTATGAAGAAGGTGCACCAACACTACCAAATTACATACTAGCAGCAAAAGTACCAATACTAGGCATATGTTACGGTATGCAAATCCTAGCGCACAATATAGGTGGAATCGTCTCACAGGCCCCTACCCACGAATATGGGCGCAGCTCGGTAGTATGTCACTCAAATTCGATGCTCCTGCCAAAATCTATTGATGGAAATACTCTTCAGGCATGGATGAGCCATGGCGACCAAGTTACCAAACTCCCTCCTGGTTTTGATGTCACAGCTACTAGTGAAAACTGTCCTATTGCCGCAATGGAAAATTCGGAACAATCAATTTTTGGATTGCAATTTCATCCAGAAGTACATCACACAGAACATGGCACTGAAATCATTGAGGCGTTCCTAAGAACTGCTTGTCTAAAGCGTGATTGGACACCCAGTAAAATTGTAGAAGATAGCATTGGTAGGATTAAATCCAGGGTAGGCGCTGCAAAAGTGATTGCTGCGGTAAGTGGTGGAGTAGACTCAACCGTGGCAACAGCTTTAGTACATAAAGCTATCGGAGATCAGCTCTCATGTTTTTATGTAGATACTGGACTCATGAGATGTGGTGAGACAGAACAAGTAGTACGGATGTTTCAAAAACATATGCAAGTCCACTGTAAAGTCATTTCTGCAGCAGAGGACTTTATGAGCGTACTTTCAGGAGTTGAAGATCCTGAACAAAAGCGTAAATTGATAGGCGAGAAATTCATACGAATTTTTGAACGAGAATCACAACGAATAGGTAGCAATGCCAAATTCTTGGTACAGGGCACTATATATGCGGACGTTGTTGAAAATAGTGGAAAAGGCAAAGACAAATCCGCAAAAATCAAGACGCATCACAATGTCGGAGGCTTACCTGAGAAGCTTAGATTCGATCTGATAGAACCACTTCGTTTTATGTTTAAAGATGAAGTCCGTGCAGTCGGAACAGAGCTGCGTCTGCCAGACGAAATGGTATGGAGACAACCTTTCCCCGGGCCAGGACTTGCCATAAGGTGCCTTGGCGAGGTCACTCCAGAGCGACTAGATTGTCTACGAATTGCAGATCGCATTATGCAATCAGAATTACAGGAAGCTAATTTGTTACGACATGAAACATCTCAATCATTTGCGGTATTGCTACCAGTAAGGTCAGTAGGTGTAATGGGTGACGCAAGATCATACGAAGAAGTGATAGCGCTCCGAGCAGTAGTGACAAATGACTTCATGACCGCTGATTGGGCGCGCCTACCATATGAAATACTTTCCAAAATATCTAGTCGTATAATCAATGAGGTTCGTGGTGTCAATAGGGTAGTTTATGATATAAGTACAAAACCTCCTGCAACGATCGAATGGGAATAATCACAGGACTTGAGCGTTTGTTTGCCTATGCAGAAATTGACCGAATCCAGCTTTTCCTAGCCATTTATCTCCATCCACTAATAAGCAACCGCGTAAATACACCTGCACTGGATATCCCTCAACTTCAAAGCCTTCCCACAATTCATGATCCGTTCGCATATGCGAACTTGTAACACCAATTGTATGTTTGCGACTTGGATCCCACAGGATAATATCAGCATCGGACCCTGGCAGTAATGTGCCCTTGCGCGGATACAGCCCAAATATTCTAGCAGGATTAGTAGCTGTCAATTCAACAAATCTTTGAACAGAAAGCTTTCCTGCAGAGACACCAAAAGTCCATAGCAATGACATTCGATGCTCTATAGAGGGCAGCCCATTAGGTATCCGAGTAAAATCAGACTTACCTAACTCTTTGCCAGGTATGGTCAACTGCTGCCCATCATATTCAATTGCAGTTTCACCATCGGCAAAAAACGGGCAATGGTCCGTACCAACAGTCTGTATACTGCCATCTGACAATCCCTGCCAAAGGGCCTCATTGTCATCAACAGTACGCAGTGGTGGCGAACACACCCAATTTGCTCCATCAGGTTTTAAAAGATCTTCCTCTGTAAAGAACAAATATTGCGGACAAGTCTCACTCATAACGCTTACGCCTCGTTTGCGTCCAGAATTTATTTGATTGAGTAGCCCTGCGGTAGTAATATGAACAATATATAAACTAGCTTTGCTACTCTCAGCTATTTCTATTGCGCGCCTACCTGCAAGTGCCTCTCCATGTGCCGGCCGTGTACGCGCGTGCCATATCGGTGCTGTATAACCATCAGATAAAGCTCTCTCAACCAAACTGTCAATCTCGTCACCATCTTCAATATGTATCATAACTAACATGCCATTTTCTGTAGCTATATGAAGCACTTTGGAAATTTCTTCATTAGATATACGAAGTCGACCATTATAAGCAGTAAAAACCTTAAGTGTAGTCAATCCCTGCGAAGGCAAACGCGGGATCTCACGTTCTATATTATCTGAGAAATCTGTCACGTTTACATGGAAAGAGTAATCCACGGCAGCCATTTCAGCTGCCTTCGAGCGAGATAAATCAATAGATTGTTGCAATGAATCACCAGGAGACTGGGAAGTAAAATCCATCACCGTAGTGGTGCCACCAAAAGCAGCAGCTCTGTGACCTGTGAAGTGATTGTCTGAACTTATTGTATCGAACATAGGAAGCGAGAAGTGAGCGTGAGGTTCAACGCCACCGGGTAGCAAAATCAAACCATCACAATCTACCACTTTGGCATCCAATACAGGCAAATCTACGCCTATAGTGGTAATCTTGTCACCTATTACCAATAGGTCGGCTATTTTTGTTTCAATTTCGGTTGCTACAGCACCACCGCGAAAAAGTATGCTCATCAAGTATTTAGAATCCTGGGACAATAAACTAAACAATGCTTCGATTTTTCAGGCGTAAAATGTAATAGTCAATAACCACTAAGACCCAGGTTGTTCACATCTAGTGCTACAAGAGTCGTATAATGGAATACAAACTGGAATAATAGACTAATGAATAACTTTCTGCAATTCCTATTGGCCGTTACAATAATCGTCATTGTTACAAAAGTTGGTGGATATTTGAGTGTACGATTAAAGCAACCTGCAGTAGTTGGAGAATTGCTTGCCGGCATAACCTTAGGTCCTACGATACTAAACATGATGCAGTGGAGCGTATTCTCTGATCAGCATTTAGGGGAGTTTATAAGCCACCTTGGAGAATTTGGGGTAATTCTTCTGATGCTACTTGCCGGAATGCATCTGCATTTGGATGATTTAGTTGAGTCGAGTAGAGTGTCTGGATTAACCGGCGTTCTAGGTGTTATAACTCCGCTAATAATGGGTTGGGGTATATGCGTCCTTTTTGGAATGCCGAGTCGTTCATCAGCATTTATTGGACTAACATTAGCAGCAACTAGTGTGAGCATATCAGCACAGACTCTCATGGAATTGGGAATATTGCGCAGCAAAGTTGGCGTGGCTATGATGGGCGCAGCTATAATAGACGACGTACTTGTTCTATTGGGATTATCTATATTTATTGCAGTAACTGGCAGCCAAGCTGCGACTAACATTGTAGGGATACTCACAATATTGGTACAGATGATAGGTTACTTTACAATTAGTATTGCGGTCGGAATGCTATTAATACCAAGACTGACAAATTGGGTTGATGGCATACGCATCAATCAAGGAATATATCTTTACACACTTATTGTAGCTTTAGTTTATGCATGGACAGCAGAGGTTATAGGAGGTATTGCTGCTATTACGGGCGCGTTTCTTGCCGGTCTGTTCCTTAGTCGTACTGTACAACGCGATCGCATTGTTGAAGGAATTTCTATTATAGCTTATTCGCTATTTGTGCCAATTTTCTTTGCTAACATAGGTCTACAGGCCAACGCTAGAAACATTACTGGAGACCTAATATGGATTACTTCCGCCATAATTGCGGTAGCAATAATAAGCAAATTAGTAGGATGTACACTAGGAGCACGTTTAGGAGGTATGAGCTTGCAGGAATCTATGCAAGTAGGAGCAGGAATGATTTCGCGCGGCGAAGTAGGACTTATCGTAGCGACGCTTGGACTAACTCACGGCATTATCAACCAACAAATTTTCTCTATCATAGTTGTAACAGTTATTGCAGTCACTCTGGTTACGCCCATAT
>DCAJ01000023.1:13131-19813 GCA_002311455.1 Anaerolineales bacterium UBA1136
TCACAAGGAACGCTTCCAGAGCATTCAACGCAATCTATATTGTCACCAGATTAGGAAAACAGACATGAAACAAATGATAATATTTGTACTAAATGATCTTGATAAATCTGCTGACTTACTAGAAGCATGGGAAGCAGCAGGTGCAAGAGGAATAACTTGCATAAATACTACCGGTCTTGGTAACTTACGTAATACTGCAGAAATAGCTGATATACCATTTTACCTAAGTCTGGCGGACATTCTGAAATCCAAGCAGCATCATCACTGCACATTTTTTACGGTAGTTGACAGCGAAAATTTGTTGGAGAAACTTATTGAAGTCGCACAAGATGTCACAGGCGGATTGGACGCACCAAATACTGGTATTCTTTTTACAATACCGGTGAGTAGTGTTTACGGCATGAGTTCTGACAATTCAATGGCAAAGAATCAAAAGAAAACACAGTAATGTGATTGGTGCTAATGAATACAAAATGGACTGAATCGACCAAATACACAGTAATAGTAGGGCTTGGCTTGGTATTAGTCTGGCTAATCTGGGTAGCGAAGCCACTAATTTTTCCATTATTAATCGCTGCTCTCCTATCATTTACCTTAAATCCTCTTGTGACTTGGTTGTGCAACCGTACTCGCATTAACCACAATCTTGCAGTAGTAGTGGTATATACACTCCTTGCTGTACTATTGGTTGCCATCCCTGTAGTGGCTACTCCTTATCTTGTACGTCAGTTGGCTGGGTTTTCCGAAACTGTAAATTGGGTTTTAGACAGGACTGGCTTACTTTTTTCCCGCTCATTTACTTTCGCAGGCATTACTCTATTTCCAAGTGATTGGGTAACTAACATTGATCAATTTGTTGCAGAATCTGTTGCTACAATAGCAGGAAATGCACTCAATTTACTTGCTACTTTTACCGGTAACATGATTTGGGTGTTGATAACCATGGTCACGTTATTCTATTTGCTCAAAGATGGAGGTAGGTTAAAACAAAGCATACTACAGGTTGCTCCGCCAAGTTTGCGTATGGAATGGGAACAACTACTCACGGATATTGACCATGCATGGGGAGCATTCTTAAGAGGACAATTACTATTGATGTTAATCGTAGGAATACTAGCTGCTGTAGGTGGTGTAGCCATAGGTCTTCCAGGCGCTGTAATTCTCGGGGTATTGGCTGGACTTCTGGATATAGTACCTTCCCTCGGACCCACAGTATCGGGGGCAATCGCAATAACCGTAGGACTGGTGCTCGGATCGACTTATCTTAATATTCCAAATGGATGGTTTGGTCTCATTGTGGCTGCTCTGTATTTTCTTGTACAGCAGATTGAAAATATATGGCTACGCCCGCAAATCATGAGCAATCGCTTGCGCCTTCATCCGGGTATTATATTTGTGGGAGTAGTAGGTGCACTAGCCGTACAAGGAATTTTGGCAGCACTACTAGTAGTACCAATTATGGCAACTGCATCTATCCTAGGACGTTATTTTTACTCAAAGCTTACAGATGTAGCCAAATGATTTATGGGCAATACTTTCAGCCATTATTGCTGATTATGCCATGTGTATATATGGTCTATAGTATGTTTACTACCTAAAAGCTACTCGCAATAGCAAACTGGTAGGCACACTTACGACGCTTACTACCAACGCACCTACAAAAGCTGCTACAAATCCATCTACACGAAATCCGTATCCAAGATAAGTACCAATCCATCCGGCGAGAAGAAACATGCAAGTGTTCACTATCAGGGTACCTAAACCCAGTGTAGCTATGATTAAAGGACAAGTCACAAACCTAAGCAAAGGACGAATGACTGAATTCACCAATCCAAAGATTAATGCATTAACTATTACCGCGTCTACACTAGTGGCGATCGGCGTAACTCCAGGTACAACCTGAAATGCTACCCAGATCGCAACAACATTAACACCCCAACGAATTATGAATCCTCTCATTGATTAGTTACTCAGACTTAAACACATAAAATATATGTATGACATGAGCTTACTATGCTAGGCTTATCCAAAATGGCTATAGTCCTACCAAGTTACAATATACATCATCATCAACGTTGCCTCCACTGAGCACGCACCCAATTTTCAAATCCACAAAACGTTTTGCGTCAGCCAAAAGGGCTGCCACAGAAAGCGCTCCTGTAGGCTCCACTCGGAGGCCACACTGATGTAAATGCTTCATTGCAAGTGAAATCAAACTTTCATCTATTTCTATCACACCACTCAGTTCGCGAGAAAGGATGTCGAAATTCAACCTGCCTAAGCTTATAGTTCGTGCACCATCAGCTAAGGTATCGGGCTCTTTGTCATTTGACATTATCATGCCATTTCGCAGAGATCGGGCAGCATCGTTTGCTATTGCTGGCTCTGCTCCCCACACTGCTGTACTTATATCCCTAGAACGCAATCCGGAAATTATTCCTGCGCTTAGGCCGCCCCCACCTATAGGTACTATTATCGCGTCAACATCCGGTAACACGTTAGCCAACTCAATACCTAGTGAAGCGTTTCCAGAAATTACGTGCTCACTATCATATGCACTAGACACGTAATAATCTGGCAAAGATTTCGACAATTCTAGTACGCGCCGTTCTCGTGATACGCTGCTTACATCAATAAGATCGACTGTGGCTCCATGACTACGTACTGCTTCTACCTTTATCCGCGCAGCTGTGTCAGGCATTACAATAGTGCATTGTCGTCCTCTCATCCTTGCTGCACAAGCAAGAGCCTGACCGAAATTCCCTGACGAAGCAGCTATGAATCCTGGTGAATCAACTTGATTGACAACGTTCCAGGCTGCTCTAAATTTGAAGGAACCAGTAACCTGACATAATTCACTAATAAGATAAATTTCACAACCTGTTAGCTTATTCAAATGAGTATCTTGCATTATGTGACTAGGTATTATTGGATTAGAGCTTTCAAAATTTTCCATATTAGTGTTCAATAACGACTCCTATAACAGATGTAGTACTCCTCATTGAAAAGATTAAGAGACAAGATACTTTGTACAGATTGATAACTTGTTTGGTAGGTCACAAGAATATCATATGGTACTCATTTTAAAGGCAATCAAACTGGTTTGGGTATAAACTTGTCGACATATATTGTTCACTGACAATTATTTCGTAAACATATTGTAGCATCCGTACCTATATACAGATAAACAAAGGATAAAGCGAATTCACTAGCTAGCATCAGTTTGACTGCAAACAGCAATTGATGATACACTGTGATACATCCTGCTACACTTTAGTATGTCCTATAATTGATCTTTAAATAGGTGCCAGACCTAAGATTATCTGGTCTGTGCAGCAACTTTTCAGACAAAACAAATGTTCTACATTCATCAACTACCGGTAAGTAAAGGGCCAAATACTCAAATACTAAAAGTAGGATGTAGTGACTAGTTTACAGAAAACAAAGAGGATTTCATGGGTTTCAATAATTCTATGGATGCTGCGTATATTAGTCATTGTTCTAGTTATCTGGGGTGCGACTGTAACACTTACTTCTGGGAAGTATGCAGCTAGTAGTTGGATAAGCCTGACAATAGCTGGTCTAGCTCAAGGGAGCATATATGCCCTGATTGCACTTGGATACTCACTTGTCTATGGCATTCTGCTAATGATAAATTTCGCCCATGGAGAAGTATATATGGCGGGTGCGTTTGTATCATATTTTGTGGCAGATGCACTTGAGCAATCCGGCTTCCTTGCAGCACAACCTCTAATCACAATTTTCATATTACTTTTGACAGCTATGGCAACCTCTACTGTGGTGGCGCTAATACTTGAACGGGTAGCGTATCGCCGACTACAAAATGCACCTCGCATGGTTTCATTGATAACTGCAATCGGAGCATCATTTTTCCTTCAGTATACATTTCGAGGTTTATTTGGGTCTGGGTTTAAGGCCTATCCAGAATTTGGGGTAATGTGGGGACGTTGGACTTTCGGGTCAGTCACAGTACAGGTAGTGCAAATCGTGGTAGCTGTAGCCGCTCTTTTGATGATGGGAGGACTTTATTGGTTCGTTGAAAAAACAAAAACCGGAAAATCAATGCGCGCAGTATCCGAAGATAAGGAAATCGCATCGCTGATGGGTATAGATGTGAACAGGGTGATTGTAATCACCTTCATATTGGGTGGAATGCTAGCCGGTGCTGCAGGAGTATTTCGTGGACTTTACCAACCGCAAGGAATTGGATACAACATGGGATTTCTACCTGGACTAAAAGCATTTTCTGCTGCAGTACTGGGGGGGATTGGAAACATACCCGGTGCAATGCTAGGAGGAATATTCCTTGGAGTAGTCGAATCTCTCGGGCCTAATCTTGTCCTCCAAGGACTTGGTATAGTGGGAGCAAATCAACTGAAAGACGCAATTGCAATAGTGATGCTTGTTTTGGTTTTGATATTCAGACCACAAGGTATTCTTGGCGAGAAATTGTCTGAAGAAAAAGCATAATACTATGACTACTTCCATCATTACACCAGTAGTATTAAACCGCAAAACTGCTTCTAAGACTATGATGATTGGTATCTATTCAGGCCTAGTAGCCCTTTTCGTTTGCCTAATTGGCATGGTTGAAACATTTGGAGAAAGAGACATCATTGGTGGAATAATCTCCATGGGACACACTATGTTGATAATTATCACTATGGGTGGTGGTGCGTTTGCGGTCAACAAACTTAGAGAAAATATATATGTATCTACCCAAAAAGAAAGGCAAGTACCTCTGTTAGCGGGAATTTTGGTGGGTATGGCAACTGGCCTTATAGTTGGTGCAATGTTAGCTTTTTTCGTTTTTGCTGCTGAGCTTGTCGATATGCGTTCAGTACTAATTAATGTGTCTCCCGGACTGCTTGAAATGTTAACCTTACAGAAACCAGCATCTCAGGTCACGCTTACCATAATTATTTTGGGAGCACTGCTGGGTGGTCTAGGTGCATCAATATTCCATATTCCTCCAAGAATTAGAGTGCCTCTTGTAGTAGGACTCTCATCAGTAGTATCTCTCGGTATGCTTCGTGATATGGTAAGGATTGTCCTATCAAGAGAGGGATGGCCAAGTCTACTGCTGAGCTTCCTAGTGCAAAACCAAGGCCTATCCATTGCAGGTGCTATTACGATATTTATAATCGCGATTGTCCTAGCAATTATCTGGCCATATTTACCAGCAATGTACGATAAGGCAGTATGGATAGTTGTGACTTATGTTCCCAGAGTTGTACAACTCTTAGGGTGCATCCTATTTGCAATTACACTAGCAATGCGAATATTTTGGTTCATTGCAATTAACGACAAAGATCTACCTTTACTACCTTCATGCCAAACAACGGATAATTATTCAGATGTGGGCCTGAGCCAATGTATGAGTATACTTTCTAAGGATGTAAGTACAACAACTGATCGGCTCGGGACCAACTTCGCTACCCTAGTTAGTTCAATTATTACAGTTTCTGAAATGCTAGTAGCGGCAGGCATTGTCTTAAGTGTCATATTTGTTTTGTGGCAAATGTGGCAACACACAAAATCAACAAGGACGAACTCTACATTTGAAGATCTCGACAAAGCATTAATTCTAATTACTAAGCGTAAAATTTCCACGTTCTTTGGAATTACATTGCTTGTATCACTTCCTATCCTGCTAGGAGTATATCCAAGCGAAGTCCTGGTAAATGTTGGGCTTTACATGCTAATGGGGTTTGGACTAAACATAGTGGTGGGTATGGCAGGATTGTTAGACTTGGGTTATGTAGCATTTTTTGCTGTAGGAGCTTACTCAACAGCACTACTTACATCACCACGGGCTTCTCTAGAATTAGGTATGTCATTCTGGACCGCGCTACCTTTAGTCATACTGATTACAGGTGCAACAGGGCTATTAGTCGGAGCACCAGTGCTACGAATGCGCGGCGACTATTTGGCAATTGTTACTCTAGGATTCGGTGAAATAGCTCGCTTCGTCTTCCTTTCTGACTGGTTTAAGCCCTGGCTAGGTGGAGCACAAGGTATAATTAAGATACCTCCGATTAGCATAGGAAATATTCAGTTTATTGGACCGCACAGACTCTATTACCTTGTTATTGTAGGTTGTCTTATCGCCCTATTCATTTCAGCACGTCTGCGTGGCTCACGAGTAGGACGAGCATGGATGGCAATGAGTGAAGATGAGCAAGTAGCAGAGACCATGGGTATAAACACTGTCTACTACAAATTGCTTGCCTTTGGCTTGGGAGCAATGATAGCTAGTATAAGTGGAGCAATTTTCGCAGCAAAATTAGGCACTATTTTCCCCCACAGTTTCAACGTACTAGTGTCCATTACAGCACTCAGTTTACTAATTGTTGGAGGTATAGGTAGTCTGCCTGGCATAATAGTTGGAGCATTAGTCCTGGTAGGACTTCCAGAACTACTACGTGAATTCACAGAATACCGTTTATTAATTTATGGAGCAGTCTTAGTATTCATGATGCTTGCGCGTCCAGAAGGTCTCATACCCAGAGTCCGACGAACAAGAAAACTAGATGCTCAAGAATTAAGCCAAGATGCATGGCTGCATGATGAAACTGATATTAAGAATGATTCAGGTGTAGCACTAGCATCATAAAGATCAAGAAACGGTAATTTAGCTTTGAATAAATTAATTGAATGT
>DCAJ01000023.1:19846-21714 GCA_002311455.1 Anaerolineales bacterium UBA1136
AATTAATTGAATGTAACAATCTCACTAAGGATTTCGGCGGATTGACTGCCGTAAACAATTTTGATTTTAATATAGAGGAAGGTGAAATAGTAAGCCTGATAGGGCCTAATGGTGCAGGTAAGACCACATTCTTCAACTTAGTCACCGGACTTTACCCTCCTAGCAGTGGAATGATTGTCTTCAAAGGAGAAAATCTGATTGGACTTTCCCCACATGAAATTACCAAATTGGGAATAGCTCGCACTTTTCAGGCAGTGCGCCTTTTTCCGGATATGACGATACTAGAGAATGCTATGGTTGGTCAACATTGTCGGAGTAAAAGTGGGGTGATTGGAGCAATACTACGACCTCGGTCATACCGAGAAGAAGAAGAGCGCATACGCAAGAATGCAGAGGAGCAGTTGGCATTTTTCGGTTCACGATTAATGGGCTTCCGTATGGATCAGCCAGCCTCAAGTCTATCTTATGCTAACCGCCGAAGGCTTGAAATTGCCCGAGCAATGAGTACTGAAGCCAAACTGTTACTACTTGACGAACCCGCAGCCGGTATGAACCCTAAAGAGACCATAGAAATCGCAAACTTAATAGGAAAATTGAGAGATGAACGAGGATTTACTATTCTTGTAATAGAACATGATATGCGAGTAGTTAAAGATGTGTCCGACCGTGTAGTAGCTATGGACTATGGAAGCAAGATTGCTGAAGGTACTTATAAACAAGTAGCAACTGACGAACACGTCATTGAGGCCTATTTAGGACGCGCAGGAAATGAAGAGCAAGAAAATGCAGACTGACGAACGTCCTATTCTAGAACTCAGAAACATTAACGCCTACTATGGACCAATCCAGGTGCTGCGCGAAGTCAATATCAGTATACGACCAGGTCAGATAACTTGCCTACTTGGAGGAAACGCTAGCGGAAAATCCACAACCCTTCGGACTATTCTAGGAATGGTAACACCTAGTCAAGGAAGCATCCATTTTCAAGGTGAACATATAGAAGGAATTACTACCGCTGAACTTGTACGACGCGGAGTTTCGATGGTACCAGAAAATCGACGTATTTTCGGACGAATGACAGTGCTGGAAAATCTTGAGATGGGGGCCTTCCTACGTAATGACCGAAGTGAGATTGCCAGGGACATGGAACGGATGTTAGATCTTTTTCCCAGATTAAGAGAGCGCCTTCGACAGCTTGGTGGCACAATGTCTGGAGGTGAGCAGCAAATGCTAGCTATGGCTCGTGCTTTAATGTCACGGCCCACTTTGTTGCTCATGGATGAGCCTTCTATGGGTCTGTCTCCATTATTCGTACAACAGGTTTTCAGCATCGTACAGGAAATCAATGAACAAGGTACAACTATCTTCATGGTAGAGCAAAATGCAAACATGGCACTGTCAATAGCTGATTATGGATATGTTTTGCAGACGGGTGAAATTGTACTCAGCGACACAGCTCACAATTTGCGTGACAATAAGATGATGCGTCAAGCTTATCTTGGAGAAACTTGATCTCCAAGCAAACCTCGATTGATTTCTTGCATGAAAATTCTAGTCCTGACAGCTGCTGAAGTGCGTCAAGCCATACGCATGCAAGCTGCTATCGATGTTATGAAAACTGCATTCCGAGATTTGAGCACAGGTAATGCACAAGCACCACTACGCAGCAAGATTAGTGTTGATGGTTCTAACGGAACAGTATTATTAATGCCCGCTATTACAAATAGTGATTTGGCGATTAAAGTCGTTTCGGTATTTGGCAACAATCCAAGCCGAGCATTACCTTTGATACACGCTATTATAATGGTTTTAGATACTGCTACGGGACAGCCAATAGCTCTGTTAGAGGGTGGGTCAATCACTGCTAT
>DCAJ01000023.1:21827-22143 GCA_002311455.1 Anaerolineales bacterium UBA1136
GGTGCAGCCACTGACATATTAGCACGGAAAGATGCGAACAGTGTAGCCATAATTGGTAGCGGTGTTCAAGCTCGCACTCAACTTGAGGCAGTATGCACAGTTCGCAATATTGAGACAGTATGGATATTTAGTCCAAACACTAAACACGCTGAAAACTTTGCGTCTGAAATGGATGGTAAAGATTCGATCCCGCAGGCTATAAATGTTGTCACTTCCTCTATGGTAGCTGTACAGAATGCAGACATCATATGTACAGCTACAACTTCCAACACACCTGTATTCGATGGTACCAATATAAAAAAGGGTACACATATCA
>DCAJ01000023.1:22211-23906 GCA_002311455.1 Anaerolineales bacterium UBA1136
CCGAGATGCAAGAAGTAGACTCTGAAACAATTAGCAAGTCCCTAGTCGTTGTAGACTCACGGCAGAGCGTCTTATCAGAATCAGGAGACCTCATAATTCCTATTGAGGCCGGTAAAGTAAAAGAAGATCACATACATGCTGAATTGGGTGAAATCATATCAAACAAAATATCAGGCCGTACAAGCCCAGACCAAATTACATACTTCAAATCATGCGGCGTGGCTGTCCAAGACGTAGCTGCTGCTCAGATTGCAGTTGAGGAGGCAAAACTATTAGGTCTAGGAACTGTTGTTTCATTGTAATCTACTATCCAACTTGAGCTTTGTGGGACTTTAGCATAAGCCTGCATGCTATAATCCCGCCAATATATTATTTTAGTGTATTTGGACAATTCAGCATTAGCAAACAATACTAGTTAATGACGAAACTTTCAATGAGCTATGATTCAGGTCAACAGGCAAGGTAACATGTAAATGGGGCTTGAACTGAACAAATTGTCGGAACAAGTAAACAAGATGGGTACCACTCTAGCGTCTCGTTCTGCAGATATAGCTGCTCGACTACCAAAGGCTCGTGCAACCCTGGAGAAGATAACAAACAACGATCCAATACTTGAGACAAAAATAGAGCGAGCACTATCACTGCATTGGACTGGAGCTATCCCTACTTCTGAGCCAGTGCACGCAGTTTTTCCATGTCCAAAACACCCGGAGCGAGCAAACATTGTTGCAGCAGATGGATCGCAAGTTTATCCTGACCGTCACGGTATAGCAATGTATTATCTTATCAACACTGGGAGCATAGTATTTCGTTATGGATTAGACGAAGCTCCAGTATGCTCATCTCACCCTCATTTGTTCTACGAAGACCATGATCTCTACCCTAACGAAGCTCTGATCCCAAGTTTCTTAGTAAATGCGCGACGTGATATTGCAGAATTACGCGAGTTGGCTCAGATTGCAACAAGAGAGGTCAAGACAGCACCTACTTTGCTTATGCTGGACAATGGACTACTCCTTTATCTAGGATTGCAAACAAAAGAATATAGACAGTCGGATGAAATCTTGAGTGAATACCTGGAGACATTGAGTGATATAGAATCAACAGACGCTTGTATTGCTGGAGTAATAGACAGACCACGTACTGCCAATGTGCTACGCTTACTTCGGTTATATGATATAGACAATGCTACGTTCGATACAGATGAGATTCGTACACTTGGTGATTACTCGCAACTCACCGATCGGATGCTATTTAGCACACTGAAACCGGGAGAGAGGAGCGCTATCTTTGTGAATGCATCTCCACAAAATCTCGGAAAATATCTATCACTCGGCCAAAAAATAATGTTTTACTATGTTAACGCTGGAACCAAAGAGCAACCTGTAATACTAAGAATAGAAATTCCAGAATGGGTAGCTAATCAACCTGAACAGCTGTCACTGACACACGCAGGTATAGTAGAGCAGGCTCGTTTTGGAAACGGATTTCCCTATGTGCTTATCCGATCACACGAACTTGCTGTAGTAACCTGGACAGAACGAGGACACCTTGAGCAGATGGTTGCTGGCAGCATGCGTCGTAGCGGAATTTCTGCTGTTATATCTAGAAAAGCACAAGGAAAACAATGGACTAACAGCGCCAAGCGGAGGTATGGGCAATGAGCAATGTAGACTCTAAAGAAAAAACAGCTTC
>DCAJ01000023.1:23957-31621 GCA_002311455.1 Anaerolineales bacterium UBA1136
GAGAAAAAACAGCTTCATCAATACCAATTGGTAGAATGTTGCGAAGCGACACTACAGGTTTTACATTCGGATGCTTGCTACCAGAACCGGAAGTGCCACTATTTGGAGACTTTGTTAAAGCACCTGCACAGCAAGGCTTAACTGAAATTATTGGAGTAATACATAATATTGTCATAGAGGATGACCTGTTCGTGCGGCAGCTTATAGCAGCTCCTGATCTACCGGATGCTTATATTCAGGATCAGCGCCGAAATAGGCAAATACCCATAGAGGTCAGTGTATTGTCAGTCGGATATTCTTCTGGAAATACTATGATACAAGGCCTGCCACCACAACCTCCAGTCACCCTAGATTACATTAAACGCTGCTCAATAAATGATATGATCGCATTTACAGATCGCCAAGATTACCTTGCACTAATACTAAACTCAAAGGAAACACCAGTGGACGAACTAATTGTGGCAGCACTGCAACGCGCATCAGGAGCAAGACCTATTGAAGACCGGGCACTTTTTCTAATACAGGCTGGAAAAGAGCTAGCAAGACTACTTTCGGACGACCTTTCCAAACTTGACTCAATATTGCGGCGCATACAGGTGAACACATGACTATAGAATCAGAACTTGAAAGTATTTTCCCTAGCAACAAAGATGATCCAAGCAATCTAGGTCTGCGACTCGGAATAATAGTGGGAGGCTCATTATCTAAGGGCCTTACTGTCAAATTGGATGCCGGGGAGCTGCCGGGTAGTATGATTGAGCAGCTAGCTGTAGGACGCTACGTCGTTGTTCAAGGTTTAACCGAACGTCGCTTTTTCTGCATAGTAACTGATGTTTCACTGGAGCACACTAATCCATCTATAGAATCCAATCCTCCCGAAACAACAGATATATATACGGCCGAGATATACCGCAGCACACTAGTATACGGCCGAGCTAATGTAGCACCTATGCTTGTACTAGAACGCGACTCTGAGGAACCAAGACCAGTCAAAACTATTCCCGCACATTTTTCAGTAGTTTCACAAGCAAATGAAGAAGATGTGGCACGGGTGTTTGGAAAAGCAGATGATGACCATTTCTATATTGGTAATCCCATAGAGATGGACCAAGTGCCTATCAACGTTAATCTGGATCGATTCATCGAACGTTCTTCTGGAGTCTTTGGTAAAAGCGGCACTGGCAAGTCATTCATAACACGCACGCTTTTGTCAGGCATAGTCAAGTCAGGTAAAGCATCATGTCTTATCTTCGACATGCACAACGATTATGGGTGGGCCATCAAAAATGAGCATGGTAGAGAATACAAAGGTTTACAGCAACTCTTTGATGCAAATCGAGTAAACGTAATTACACTGGACCCAGAAACCTCGCAAACAAGAGGAAACAGACATGATGGTGCGTTACATATTCCTTATGATGCTATTGAACCAGAAGACATAGCCATGCTAGCAGGTGTACTAACATTAAGCGAAGTCCAAGTAAATGCACTATATTTCTTGCGCCGACGTCTAGGACGTAAGTGGCTACGCAAATTACTATCAGATGATGAACATGACCAGACGGAACTTGATGAGTTCATCCAACAAGGCGATCTAATAAAAGGTACTCTAGGAGCCATTCAACGCAAGTTCGAGATTTTCAGACACATGGGATTCCTTCAAACTAATGTACGCGAGGACCTCGTTGAAACACTATTTCAAAAACTTAACTCCGGTATTAGTATAGTACTTGAATTTGGCATATATGGCGATAATCTGCCAGCTTACATGTTTGTCGCAAATTACCTGACGCGTAGAATTCATCACCGGTATGTAGCAACAAAGAACAAAGCATTTGGACATCAGGGAGATGAGCCAAATCCGCTCATGATAGTTATAGAAGAAGCACACAAGTTTCTAGACCCAGAGATATCTCAGCACACTATTTTTGGAACTATAGCCCGCGAGTTGCGCAAATACAATGTAACTCTACTAGTTGTGGACCAACGACCAAGTGGCATAGATGATGAAGTCATGAGTCAAATCGGCACGCGTGTAACATGTTTGCTCGACAACGAATCGGATATCCGAGCTGTATTTTCTGGAGTGAGTGGAGCAAGTGCTCTGCGTGAAGTTCTGGCACGCTTAGACACACAGCAGCAGGCACTTATAATGGGTCATGCTGTACCAATGCCGGTCGTTATCCGTACAAGGGACTACGGACCAGAATTGTATGCGGAGATAACCGGAGGAGAGTCACATGACATACAATCTGATGGAGAAAAGGTAGCACAGGCTAAGGCGGATTTATTCGGATAATCAAGCAATATTGCTTGATTAATAGCTATTAAAACAATGTGCTTATTCACATCGTTTGATCATCTTTTATGGACTATTTGCTTCCTTGGATTTATTTGATATAGATACTGAACCTATCTAGTGTCTCTAGCCTATTCCAATACTCTCGATATATTCAAGCGACTGATGCCGGAAGTAAGTGTCATATAAATCTGCGTAATGTCCGGAAGATTCCATTAGCTCCCTATGATTTCCTCGCTCAATGATTTCACCCTGACGCATCACAATGATCAAGTCAGCTGAACGCACTGTAGACAATCTATGAGCTATCAAAATGCTAGTGCGGTTCTTGACTATCAAATCCAGAGCTTCCTGAATCTGAGATTCAGTGAAAGGATCGACACTTGCTGTAGCTTCATCCAATAGGAACAGGATCGGGTCTTGGAGAAGAACTCTGTTCAAAGCCACTAGCTGTCGCTGTCCCAAAGACAGTCGAGAGCCACGTTCTCCTACGTCAGTCTGTATACCTTCTGGCAGTGCATGTAGCCATTCTCCATCACCAATGCTGTGAGCTACTTCTAATATGTCACTATCAGTTGCTCCTGGACAGGCATAACGAATATTATCAGCCAAGCTTCCAGAGAATAGAAAGGGCGATTGCGACACAATACCGATTTGTCGACGATACTCTTGTAGATCAAAAGTACGTACGTCTCTGCCACCAATATATATGGTCCCACTCTGAAATTCATAAAATCTTGCCAGTAATTTGACCAATGATGATTTGCCAGCTCCAGTATGTCCAACAAGAGCAACACTCTGTCCAGCTAAAATTTGTAGATTAAAATCATTAAGCACTTGCTCATTTTTATTATAATGAAAGTCAACTTTTTCAAATGTAATATCGCCAGGCATTAGAGTAGACCCAGAATTTGCAGTTTGAAATACCATAGGTTCTGCATCAATCAGAGCAAACACCCGTTCCGCTGCAGCTAATCCACTTTGAAACTGACTCCAGAATGCAGCCAGCTGCATGACAGGAAACCAGAAACGATCTACAGTTGATACGAAAAGATACCAGGCTCCTGCAGAGATTAGACCTATACCAGCAGCACGTCCACCTGCGTATAGCATTAACGCTACACCAATTCCAACCAGACCATGCAATACTGGAAATACAGTCGAAAGCACTAACCCTCGTCGAAAGTTGATCCTATATGATTCTGCGTTTACTGCAGAGAATTCTCCATATATGGACCCTTCCTGGCGAAAATTCTTCGCAACACTAATTCCTGTGATAGCTTCCTGAATGGCAGAATTTACGTTAGCCATTGCTCTCGCTCCTTGTCTAGTAACCTTGCGAGCAATCTTTCTCCATTCTTTTACTAAATAAAATAGCAGCGGGGAAAGTACCAACTGTAAACATGCCAAACGCCACTCTATTCTAAACAACACAAATAGCAGCACAAACACTACTGCCATCTGGTTAAGAATATCTCCTACAAGTCGCATAGTTTGACCAAACTCATGCGTATCAGAAGTCACTCGGCTAATAATTTTGCCCGAAATATGTTCATCATAAAATGCAAGATCATGAAATACCGCTGCTTCAAAAGCATTGCTGCGCATCTCTAATACGACATCACCTATCAGTGTATTAAAACCCCTGAAACGTATGTAGTTCAACACCCACACAGCTACACCTATGGTCATGATTATCGCTATCAAGCGAATAAGCACAGCTTGCCCGCCACCTGCTGCTATGTGGTCTATGCCTTGTGCTATTAGCACAGGAAAAGCCGCACTTATCAGAGAAAGTAATATCAAAGATATTACAACTGTTGCCAATCGGACTTTGTAGGGTTGAACATAAGCCCATATTCTACGAACTAAATCACTATCACTGTAGTGACGATCATAGGAATCAGTAGCTAACCCACCAAAAACTGATGTCATCTTAATTGCCTCGTTCCGGCAAATCTTGCTCGCCTATGTAATGAGAGAAGATACGTTTATATGCAAGCGAATTTTCCATCAGATAATCATGGTCCCCAACGTCTGTCACTTCACCCTGCTTAAGAACCACAATTAGATCAGCCCAGCGAATTTGGGAGAGGCGGTGTGTAATCAAGAATGTCGTGCGACCTTTTGATGCTTCACGAATGGCACTTTGGATCTGATCTTCAGTCGCACTGTCAATCGCACTAGTAGAATCGTCCAAAATTAGAATACTTGGATTAGTGAGAAAAGCCCGAGCTAAAGCTAGACGTTGACGCTGTCCCCCAGATAGTTTAGCTCCACGTTCACCTATAGTAGTTTTATATCCATTCTGGAAATCCATAATGAAATCGTGCGCCTGTGCTGCTCGAGCAGCTGTCTCAATCTGTACTTGATTAGCGCCGGGAAAACCGAACGCTATGTTTTCTCCAATAGTACGTGAAAACAAGAACAGATCCTGTTCAATGATAGAAATTTGCTTTCTCAATGAAGAAAGATTCCAATCACGCACATCTATGCCATCAACTATGACACTACCATTTTGCACATCATAAATTCGGTTTATCAATTTAACCAAAGTCGATTTACCAGAGCCAGTTTGACCAACAAGTGCGATAGTTTGACCTGGAGATGCACTAAATGAAATATTCTTAAGTACATTTCCCTCCGACGTGTATCCAAAGGATACATTCTCAAAACTTACATAACCTTTTACGGTACTATCATGACCTTCAATATTCTCGTCAAGCTTAGTCTCACCTGTAATCAGCTCAAGAATGCGACGAGCCCCTGCTAGACCTAGGGCTACCTGAGAATAAGAGAATAAGGATGTAAAAACTGGAAATCCAAATAAAGACAGTAACCCCATGAATGCCACCACATTACCAAAAGAGATAACACCAGATCTAAATAATGTAACCGCATGCCAAAATCCAAATGCATTTGCTAAACCCATTAATAATAATGGTAGAAAACGAGCCTCCACGAAGCCTTGGTTTACGAAAGCATCACGATAGTCACGTGCTCTTTCTAGGAACCGCTTCGTCTCGGCCTCCTCTTGTGCAGCTCCTTTGACTGTCTCTACTCCATCTATCACTTCCACAAGATGAGCATTAAGGTCTCCAAATGTTCGTCTTACTCGTTCTGAAATAGGTCTTAGTTCGGCCAAGTACTGCCACAATGCAATTACATACAATACCAAAAACGCAAGTGGTACTATCGTTAGCTCCACATGTATATAGAAAGCGAATAAAGCCGGCATGATCAAGAAACTAGCCGAACCAACAACCAAATTTAACCCAGGGTTAAACATGAGATTAATCTCTCTCACATCGTTTGTTGCACGTGCCATCACATCACCGACTGCATACATGTCGTGAAATGTCATACTCTTTCCGATCAGGCTTACATATAATTCCTCGCGAGTATCTCGTTCCATACGCTGCCCTATGATCTCTGCCGAGATATTCCGCATTAGAATCCCAACTGCTCGACCAATTTGAGTTATCACTACCATTGTAGTAACCCACAAGAGATGCTCATAATTAGGTTTAGGTTGCGATCTTACAAACACATCAAAAGCTGCGCCAATCAAAATAGGTACCCACGCTGCTAGAGCTGCATTAGCAAATGACGGAATAATCAGGCCAATAACTGACCAAATATGACGTCTGGAATGTGAGAGTAGCCAACTTAGAGCCGAACTCTTGTCGGTTACTACCTGGCCTTTTACAGTAAATTCACTAAATGTCATCAGATCACATATATATATAAAAACAGGTGTTTCTAATAAAGCAATAGCGCCCACTGATGGACGCTATGCAAATTATAGTCGATTAGCACCATAGATGATACTAACCACGCGGTATAATCTGAGCAAATGCTCCGCAGAATAACACTTCCCTCACTCACGGTAATTACTTTGGCAGCTGCAGTGCTGCGTTTCTATGACATAAATGTAATCCCTACAGGATTACATTATGACATTGCTGCCAACGCAATTCTAGTAGAGGATATAGCCTTTAAAGGTTTTAGGCCAGCATTCATCAGTGCTTACACAGGTAAAGAAGTATTGTTTTTTTACTCAGCCGCAGCAATTTTCAAAATAATCGGGTCCTCAGTATTTGCACTCAAGGTCACGGCCGCTATGTGGGGGATAATTACTGTTCCAATAACATATTTCGCTATCAAACAAATCGTCAATCATCACAAGCATTCGCGCTTTATTGCAATTCTAGCTGCCACAATGATAGCATTCTCTTTCACGCACCTAATGTGGTCAAGATTCGGTCTTCGTGCTATCACACAACCAGCAGTGCAAGCATTATCAATTGGATTGTTATTTAGAGCACTAAGACAAGAAAAACAACTGGACTTCTTGCTGGCAGGACTATTTGTTGGACTGACATTTCATACCTATCTAGCAGCGAGAGCAATGCCTCTGGCACTCATTATAGGTTCCTTACCCATCATTCGAGCATATTTCAGGCAAAATTTCAAACAGTCCAGAAAACAGCAGTGGCAGCTACCATCGATTGGCAATCTTATGAAATTCTTATCAGCTTTGATTGTCGTGATCTTGCCATTGGTATTGCACTTCTATTGGCATCCACAAGAATTTTTTACTCGCATAAATCAAGTTGGTCCAATAGCTGGAGAAACGGACTTGTTGATACGAGGAGTAATCGGAGCACTAGGAATGCTTTTTGTTTCTGGCGAGCCTTACGATCGCTTCAACATACCAGGCAAAACATTGTTTGACCCGATAACAGCTGGTTTGTTCTTGACGGGTCTTACCATCACTACTTGGAAGCTAGTAAAGTCACCAAAAAACGGGAGTGTCAGTAATCCAATCAATACGACGGCTGAGTTATTGCTCATCATTTGGCTGCCTGTTTTTCTGCTACCTACAGCCTTAGCTGTAAATGAGGTTTTCCCGTCCAATGTGCGCGCATTTGGGTTGTTTCCATTGATATTTGCTTTTCCTGCAATTGGATTGACAACATTGATGTCTCCATTATTGTACCGATGCAATACGGACAAAAAGAAAACTAGCATGTATATATTTACTCTAGTGTTAGTTTGCATCCTAACATGTGCTACCACAGCGAAAAATTACTTCTATGTTTGGGCAAAACAAGAGACACAACATATAGTCAACGATGGGGATCTAATGCGAGCTGCAGAATACATCAACCGTAAGGGTGACAGCTACAAAAACACATATGTTAGCGCCATTCATCACCAACATCCTACCATGGCTTATCTTGCTGATAGCTACGAAGACATAATGTGGATACGTGATGGACAAGCACTAGTTGTACCAGCAATGGGGCCAATACTATATGTTTTTCCACACTCTGCATTACCACCCCAAGACTGGCTGTTG
>DCAJ01000023.1:31669-42267 GCA_002311455.1 Anaerolineales bacterium UBA1136
TCAGCACTAGTTGCATCACCGGTTGACTCATCTGGAAACGTAGATTTCCTTGCATATCATTTCAAAACCTCAAAAGATGTGCCACAACAAGTATTTCAACCAATTTACGCAAAGTTAGGACAAGTTGCTGAAATCACTGGATTCCGACTACCAGAATTACAACCTGAAGATAATCTAATGGTAGATCTTAGAATGAGTGTTTTGAACCCTGATCAAAACGATTATCGATTTGTAACAGACCTAGTGGATGCATGGGGTTATCATTGGAATCAGGGATTTAATGACAGTTTCCGCTCTAGTCAGTGGAAGTCAGGAGACGTAATCATTGTCCGGATCCAAATACCTCTGACAACTGGGATGCCTCCTGGGGAGTACAAATTGGCCATGACAATTTACTCTCCTAGCATGAACCAAACTCTGGCGGCTACATCTGAACATGGCAAGGTATCTAGCACTGCACAAATAGGTCCAATACAAATCGAACTTTCTACGCAAATGAAAGACCCACCTATTCCTCAGTATGTCACATCAGATACCTTCGGCAATCTTGAGCTATTTGGGTATGATCTGTCCCAGAAGACATATAAGCCGGGTGCTATTCTTCCGCTATCTCTGTACTGGCGTGCTATTAACGCAATAAATCAAAACCAAGTTATCAGTTTGATGTTAAACAACCAAATCATAGACTCTTCTGAGCCAGTAAGAGGTACTTACCCTACTAACCAATGGGTATCTGGAGAAATAGTCATTGACCATCGACACATCAGAATACCTAGGGATGTAAGTCCCGGAAAGCACAACCTAACTATTACAACTTCTACACTCAACGACTCAGCAGAAAAGATAAATCTAATGCCAATAGAAATCGAGAAGATTACTAGAGTATGGGAAACTACCATCACTGAAAATCCCACTGATTTCACACTTGGTAGCACATTCAAACTTGTGGGATACAACATAACGTTTGACCCACAATTTAGCATACAACTTAATTGGAAAAGCTTGCAAGTGACAGATACTGATTTCACAGTTTTCGTGCACGCTTTTAATTCGGACAATATATTAATTGGTCAGAGTGATAGTCAACCAGTAGGAAGCACCTACCCAACTAGCTTGTGGATACCAAATGAATATATAGTGGATACTCATCCTATCTTACTTATTCCGGGAGAATATGACATCAAAATCGGAATGTATTTGCCAGAAACAGGCGAGCGTTTAACTATAACTAAAGGTAATGATGCAATTGAAATAAATGATCTAACTGTTCCGTAAAAACTATTCCAATGTAATATCACTATATTTAGAATCTGTTAGAATCGCACGTATATGCTTAAGGAAACACAAAAATGAAACAACAAAAACAGTCAAGAGGCCTAAATCAAGCTCCAAAAGCACAGCCTAACGCAACTCGGTGGATAATAACTGCAGTGGCAGCAATCGCACTGATGATACTATTATTTGCATTGATTCAGACTCAATCAAATGAAGAAATTTTATCGGAGGAATCTATAGTGTCTAAATTAGAGTGGTCTAGCCCACCAGCAATGATAATCGACCCACAAAAACAATATGCTGTTCTTATAGAAACGGAGTTAGGTAATATAGTATTACGCCTTTTTGACAATGAATCACCTATAACTGTCAATAATTTCGTGTTTCTTGCACAGCAAGGCTATTATGATGGAGTTGCTTTTCATCGTGTAATTCATGATTTTATGGTACAGGGTGGTGATCCAACTGGGACCGGTTCTGGAGGTCCTGGATACATGTTTGAAGATGAAGTAGATAATGGGCTAAAGTTTGATAGACCAGGACTTCTAGCGATGGCTAATTCCGGTCCTAATACTAATGGCAGTCAGTTTTTCATTACTCATGTAGCCACGCCACACCTAAATGGCCTTCACACTATATATGGGGAAGTTGTTGAGGGAATGAGTACCGTCTTTGCAATACCCGAGCGTAATCCGCAGAACGCCAAAGATCCAGGTATTATTATGAAAAAGGTAACAATAAGCGAAGAATAATATTACCTTGTACTTAAAGCCATTTTTTGGCTCCTGCAAGGAATAACGAAGTAACAAATATATATGAGAACTGCAGTCGTGCTGCCCACTTATAACGAATCACAAAACATCGAGAGCATGATTGCTGCATTACTAGCCCTGGAAATTGGCCAAATCAATATTCTTGTAGTGGACGACAACTCTCCGGATGGTACTGGGCAAATTGCAGATAAACTTGCAGAAAGCTTCCCAGAACAAGTTGAGGTACTGCATCGAATTGGTGAACGTGGTTTAGGTAGTGCATATATTGCAGGATTTAATCATGTGCTTGACACGGAAACAGATGCTGTAGTCCAAATGGATTCAGACTTTTCGCACTCACCACGCTATTTGCCGGAGATGCTAGCAAAGTTGGGAGAGCATGACGTAGTAGTGGGTTCACGCTATGTTGCCGGAGGCCGGCTGGACGAACATTGGGGCTTAGGACGCCGTTTATTGAGTATATTTGCTAACAGGATATATACTCGTCTAATATTGCGTCTACATGTTCGTGACGTTACTGCAGGCTTCAAAATCTGGCGACGTAGTACATTGCTAGGGATTGGTCTGAAACGCATACGTTCAAACGGATATGTGTTTCAAGTAGAAATGGCATATCTGACCGAAAAGTTAGGGTATCGAGTAAAAGAGATGCCTATATATTTCGAAGACCGACGCATAGGCCGCTCGAAAATGTCGCAAAGAATCAAATTAGAGGCAGTATGGCGCACACTGCAGGTAGCTCAAAGACACCGTCGGTTAACACAGGCTGACCGTCAGCAGTGAAGCCTAACAAATTCTTTAGCAATCTGATTGTACCTCTGGCTCTAATACTGCCACCTCTGTTGCTATTGGCTAGCGTAACTATAGGCAACAAAACAATAATCCCTACAGAGAACTTGGTGCAGTTTGAGCCTTGGAAAACTGCCAATGCGAACTCTCTGATACAAGCCCCTGAAACCCCACATAACGCTTTACTATCTGATCTCGTACTAGAAAATTACGCATGGAAACGTTTCATACGGCATGCTATTGAAACGCGACAAATACCATTATGGAATCCATACTTATTCGCTGGGACGCCATTCCTTGGAAATGGACAGCATTCTACTTTCTATCCATTTAGTATCTTATTCTACCTTTTACCACTAGCTAAAGCGTATGGATGGTTCATCCTTTCACAATATGTCTTAGCTGGTATAAACATGTACCTGTTTGCCCGAACGCTGCGGATTGGGCGTTGGGGTTCACTGGTTGGTGCCACCATCTATCAAATTAGCTTATTCATGGTGGTAAGTGCTGTATTTCCTATGATAATAGCAGGTGCTGTCTGGCTTCCTATGATATTGGTCTCAGTGGGAGGGCTGCTGCACAAAAAAAAGCTTTTTGGAAAATATTCGTCTATACCGTGGATTTCTTTAGGCGCAATATCAATCAGCCTCCAGATACTAGCTGGACACCCAGAAATTGTCGCCTACTCTCTGCTAATAGCAGGCGCGTACGCAGCCTGGCATTCATTAAATTTGATTTTCAGTAACCATAGAAAAGATCTTCTACGGATTATATTTCATATGGGCTTACTGATCTTTTTTGGTCTGCTACTAGGTGCAATTCAGCTATTTCCATTGATAGAAGCAGCAGCTAATAATTTTCGCGTGGATACAGCAAGCCTGACAGAAGTGCGTGAATGGGGCTACCCTGTCAGGAGAATAATAACACTATTTATTCCAAATTTTTTTGGCAATCCTAGTCACCACGGCTATTTTGACTGGTTCTCGCAAAATTGGACTCCAGTTAGCACCAACGTACTAGGAGAGCAGATTAGCACAATCGACTGGGGCATCAAGAATTATGTTGAGGGCGGAATGTACGTAGGTATACTGCCCCTTTTATTAGTAATAATAGCATTAACTAAATACTTTCATACAAAAGGTTTCGTATTAAACAATCACCCAGATATCGGGTTCTTTTTAGTACTAACTGTACTGAGTTTATCTTTTGTCTTTGGAACACCACTTTATGCATTGATTTACTACATGCCAGGCTTAGGTCAGCTGCATTCACCTTTTCGTTGGGTTTGGCCTTTGACCATATGTTTGGCCACATTAGCAGCCTATGGTACAGACGGACTAAGACACTCCAAACAATCTGACAAAAAAGTCTCCCATATCATGTTGGCACGTATTTCTATGTGGATTGGAGCCATAGTGACACTTAGTATGTTTCTAGTGTACATGTTTTTTAACTCGCTCGAACCAATGCTTGACCGAGCTTTATGGAATCTAGCACAAGCCAGCAAGTCCTTCGCAGATACACGAATGTTTTTCTCCTATCAGTCCCGATGGATATTGCAGTTTGGAATAATGTTGAGTCTCAGTGGCTTTGTTTTATGGAAAACAATGGCATCAAAACGTAGAATATGGAAGTACACTCTGTGGTTACTTATTGTAGCTGATCTTCTTTTAGCAGGTCAGGGATTCAATGCTAGCAGCAATCCCAAAATACTAGATTACAAACCGCCAATAGTAGATTTTTTACAGCAGGATGAAAGCTACTGGCGCTTTACCACCTATGATCCAACTGGGGATAAGATCCTAAACGCTAATGCAGGTTGGCTGTTCGATATGGAGGATGTCCGTGGTTATGACTCTATAATACCTGCCCAGTATGTTGATTACATGAAACTGATTGAACCACAGAATGAACTAAAATATAATCGTATATCCCCAATCACAAGCTGGAAGGGCCTACATTCCCCACTACTTGATATGTTGAATGTAAAGTACGTAATTAGTGAACAAAACATAAACAGCCCAGATAGGTTCGAACTGGTATATGAAGGGGAATTGCTAGTCTATCAAAACAAGCAGGTGCTGCCACGCGCCTACACACTGCCAACCAATTGTGTCACTGCAACCAATGACGTGACATCTGCTCTGCAGGAATATGATCCACACCATTTCATAGTTTTAGAAACACAGGATTTTGTTAATAATTCCAGGCCGACAAACACAGAGACAGTATGTCAAGTAGAGCCCGCTCAGATCACTTCGTCACTACTGAACGAAGTTCAAATTGAGGCACAGCTGTATCAACCTGGATATCTGGTGTTGGCAGATTCATACTCCGATGGATGGAAAGCCTTTGTACATAGTGATGGAAATGAGGTAGAGACTAGAGCCGAAATAATAAGAGCCAATGGCAATTTCCGAGCATTATATCTAGACCAAGGTAAGCACTACGTGCGATTTAGTTATAGTCCGCTCTCCTTTCGATTAGGCGGTGTGACATCAACCATATCAATTGCTACTTTGTTGCTATTTGGGATTATATGGGTATGGCAAGTATTTTATACAGAGAACACATCATCAGAGGTGCGTACTGTAGCTAAAAACAGTCTAGCACCTATGGGATTCAATTTATTGAACCGCAGCATTGATTTCATATTCGCCATGTTTTACCTACGTATGCTAGGACCTTCTGAAGCTGGTAATTATGCAACCGCTATAGTAATTATTGGATGGTTTGAAATCTGGACTAATTTTGGTCTCAACACTTGGCTAACTCGTGAAGCTTCGAGAAATCGTGACTCTATAAACCAATATCTATCAAATAGCACCATCTTCCGGCTAGTTCTGGGATTGTTGACCATGCCGGTGTTTCTCGGAGCTATCGCTCTATACCAACGGAATACCGGTTTACTAGGTGGCGACACTGTTCTGGCAATAATACTACTTGCTATAGGTATGATATTTTCTTCGATATCAACGGGTTTGACCGCCGTGTTCTATGCTTATGAAAAGGCTGAGCACCCAGCAGCTGTAAGCAGTTTCAGCACTATTTTGAAAGTAGCCCTAGGATTAATTGCACTAATTCTAGGATATGGTTTTGTTGGCCTTGCTGGTGTCAGCATAATGGTAAATGTGATTACGATGATTACACTATTCATGATAGTACGAAAATTATTTTTCAGACCACATGCCGATTTTAGTATGGATCTACAACGAAATATGACTGCAGCATCCTTTCCTCTAATGATCAACCATTTGCTAGCAACTGTGTTTTTCAAGATAGACATACCTATGATTCGCACCATGCGTGGTCAAGCTGAAGTGGGACGTTACAGCACGGCGTATAAGTTCATTGAAGCTTTCAATATAATTCCTGCATTTTTCACCTTTGCTCTATTTCCATTGATGAGCAGACAAGCCGAGAATGATCGTGCGGCATTAACTAGGACCTACCATTTAGCTATCAAATTGCTTTTTGCTGTATCACTGCCAGTGGCAGTGATAACTAGTTTTCTGGCCACACCTTTAGTCCGACTTCTCGGTGGACAAGATTTTCTTCCAGAAGGGGCATTAGCACTACAATTAATGATATGGTCTATTCCCTTTGGATGGATCAATAGCGTAACTAACTATCTTATGATTACTATCGGGCAAATACGTGTAATAACACGATCATTCATAATTGCAACAGTTCTCAATATTGTAGTAAATGCAATCTTCATACCAGTCTTTGGATTTCGAGCAGCAGCTCTATCAACTATTTTGTCAGAAATAATACTAGGTGTGCTATTTCAATGGACCTTGTATCGTCAATTAAATCCTACGCCATGGATACAATTGTTTGGCAAAATAGTCGCTGCGGCAGCCTTTATGAGTGTAATAACATGGATAGGATTACAATGGAATCTCTTGTTAGGATTAATTGTAGGCATAAGTGCTTATATTTCCACTATGATATACATCGGAGTTTTTGATTCTCGGGAGATAAGTATGATAGTAGATTTAATGCCACAATCAATAAAAGATCGTATTACTAGTGTATGGCAAAAAAATAATTGAAAAGAAAGCTTTCTTAGTTGACCTGAGAGGTTACAGTTATGATTATAAGAATTGAAAATATTGCCGACTATGTCGACCAACAAATTACCATACAAGGTTGGATATATGCTAAGACTGGTAAGGGCAAACTATATTTTGTTCAATTACGGGATGGTACTGGAATTGCGCAATGTGTAGTGTTCCAAAAGGAAGTCGCTGAGGAAGTTTTTGAAGTAACACAACAGCTTACTCAAGAATCATCTGTATTGTTAACAGGCACAGTTAGAAAAGATGAGCGAGCACCAGGAGTACCAGGTGGATACGAAATAGGAGTAACAGATATACAAGTACTGCAAGTCGTCAACGAATATCCTATCACACCTAAAGAACATGGTGTTGAATTCTTGCTAGATCGGAGACATTTGTGGATTCGTTCCTCACGTCAATGGGCTATTCTGCGGATTCGAGCATCCATTATGCGTGCAATGAGAGAGTGGTTAGATAAAAATGGTTTTCTAGAGATTACAACACCCGTCATCACACCAACTGCGGTTGAAGGTACATCAACTCTTTTTGAGATCGATTACTTTGATAAAACCGCATACCTATGTCAAACTGGCCAACTATACAACGAAGCCAATATTGCAGCTTTCGGCAAAGTATATGCCTTTGGTCCTACTTTCCGAGCCGAAAAATCCAAAACTCGCAAACATCTAACTGAGTTCTGGATGGTTGAACCTGAAATAGCGTATTGTGATTTAGTTCAATTGTTAGAAATAGAAGAACAGTTTGTCAGTCATATTGTCCAATCTTGTCTGCACAAATGCAGTGCTGAGCTAGCACTTTTGGGTCGAGATTTGAGCATGCTTAGCAATATCAAACCACCTTTTCCACGTATCACCTATGATAATGCTATTGAAAGACTTATTGATCTCAAAAATGAAATAGATGATCCAGAACAAAAGTCTCTGCTTGATATCGAATGGGGAAGTGACTTTGGTGCTCCTCACGAAACTGCACTTACGGAAATGTTTGACAAGCCTGTGTTTATTACTCATTATCCTACAGAAGTGAAAGCATTTTACATGCCAGTATTGGAAAATCGGCCAGAAGTGTGCTATTCCGCTGATCTTTTAGCTCCTGAAGGTTATGGAGAAATTATAGGAGGATCAGAGCGCATCCATGATTACAACACGCTAGTAGATCGGATAAAGGAACATGATCTTCCGATAGAAAATTACGACTGGTACCTTGACTTACGAAGATACGGGAGTGTGCCCCACTCCGGTTTTGGGCTAGGCGTGGAGCGAACTGTGGCTTGGATATGCGGTACTGAGCACATACGCGAAACAAGTCCTTATCCTCGCATGATCAATCGAGATAATCCATAATTGGAGCACATATTGTAAGGCAGCATTTCCAGGATAGTAAATTATGCCCTATAAACTCCATGACACAATACCTGTGTGGGGACAATTGCAAGAAAGTGCCCTTACACAGATAAAAAACTGCCTAAGGCATGATACAGCAGTTTCAGCAGCTCTCATGGCGGACCATCATCATGGATATGTGCAGCCTATAGGCGGAGTTCTAGCATATCATCAAGCCGTGTCTCCATCAGGAGTGGGTTATGACATAGGTTGTGGAAACAAGGCTGTGCGTCTTGATATTTCAGCAAACGAGATACGTAAAAACATATCTACTATCATGACAGACATCATCAATGTTATATCATTTGGAGTCGGAAGCAAGAACAAACAACCAGTGGATCATGTTCTTTTCAATGATCCAGTCTGGAAACTAGAACCACTCATGAAGTGGAAAAATCTAGCTTCCTCACAACTAGGCAGCGTGGGAAGTGGTAACCACTACGTCGACATATTTGTCGATGAACAAGATAGAGTATGGATAGGGGTACATTTCGGTTCCCGAGGATTGGGACACCGAATTGCAACCTACTTTATAAAAGCTGGTGGAGGTAAACCAAACGATGTATCTCCGGTCATACTCGATGTGAGTACTAGTATTGGACAGGATTACCTCAGCGCCATGACTCTTGCCGGACAATATGCATACGCTGGACGCAACTGGGTATGTCAGAGAATAGCAAAACTCTTGGGAGCAAACATCCTGGAAGCAGTGCACAACCATCACAACTATGCATGGAAGGAATGCCACAATGGCATAAATCTTTGGGTAGTACGTAAAGGGGCCACACCTGCTTATCCACAACAGAGAAGCTTTGTTGGAGGAAGTATGGGAGACTCATCAGTAGTTGTAGAAGGACTAGATTCTAAAGAGAGCAAGAAAGCTCTATACAGTACGGTTCACGGAGCTGGGCGCATTATGTCTCGTACTGAAGCTGCAGGAAAGTACCGGAATGGTAAAAGGAGTGGAGGAAAAATTACGCACCAGATGATGCTTGCCTGGATTAGACAAGAAGGCGTGGAACTACGAGGTGCTAACACCGATGAATCTCCGCATTGTTACCGCAGACTAATGCAGGTATTAGAACATCATGCTCCAACTATTCGTATTCTACACACACTACAGCCAATAGGTGTAGCAATGGCAGGTTAGTTATGTAACAGTGTTACAGCTATAGCTATAATTAGACAAGATATTATGAAACCAAAACTGAATATAAATGGAGGCCATCATACTCAAGAAACGTGTCTCACATTTGCAAAACAATTGGCCCATTCCGCAGGACAAAGGCTGCTTAATTCCTTCGGTACAAGTGTAGCCAAAACCAAAAAAGATGGGACCACAGTGACACTTTCTGATTGGGAAACAGATCAATTTATATGTGCAGAAATCAAAGCAACATATCCAATGGATAACATCCTTAGTGAAGAGTTGCTACCAGATTACAATGATAATGGAAGTGCTGTATGGATTATAGATCCTCTTGACGGAACAACCAATTACAGCCAGGGTTTACCTCTGTGGGGTGTATCAATCGCTCGAATAGAAATGGGTTATCCTACAATTGCAGTCCTGTATTTTCCCATATTGGACATGTTATGCCACGCATCAAGGGGACAAGGTGCATTTGAAAACAGCCAACGTATTTCAGCTAGGAGACCTGCTATTGTCAACCGTTATTCAATCTTTACATGTAGTTCTGGGACTGAGCAACATTATAAAATTAGAGGAGGAATACGAGCAAAAAGACGTACATTTGGATCGACTATTTACGAATTATACTTAGTAGCTCGTGGAAATGCTCTATTCAGCATATTGCCAGAACCAAGAATATGGGATTTAGCAGCAGCCTGGTTAATCATTGAAGAATCGGGTGGAACAATTGACACAATGAAGAATTCTCCGCCCTTTCCACTTGCTGACAAAATGAGTTACGCAAGCCTGAAACTGCCAACCCTAGCAACTGCCAGCCCAGAAATGTGGCAAGACCTGTGTGCTGCGATTCGCATAAAATAAAACCCTACGTTTGTCCAAATGAGTAATGTCATGGATACGGTACAACCAGTTTGCTTCCAATCTGTATGCTGGCAGGGTCAACTATACGATTGCGATCAATTATCATCTGCATTGGTACCTCATACTGTATCGCAATGCTTGTGAGGGTGTCACCCGTCTGTACCTCATGTATTCGCCGTACTGGAGTTGCGGTAGGTAGTTGAGCTAGATTATACATGGGAGTTAGTGCAGGCACCATGGTAGGCATCTCAATATTCTCATCAAAATAACGTGTAATTAT
>DCAJ01000023.1:42364-46822 GCA_002311455.1 Anaerolineales bacterium UBA1136
ATTTCTTCTGGATAGTCTGTGGTATGACGCCTCAATGTGTTGAAGAATTCAGTCCCATCCATTATTCGGAAAGCACCACGGCGGAACAAATCACGAGTAAAACTTCGGAACCTGGAATTACCCATTTCATTATGCAATTCATCTAGAAAACGTGCCCCAATCCGGTAAGTATTTTGCAACATTTCCTGTCTGTTATCCATATCGTATACAGTAGTATTCAGAACAACATCTGGATCTGGCTGCCAATAATCAATACGATCAGTCCAAAACCACTGCTTCATATCAGGATAATATTTTGCGACATACATATATTCCGAATACATTGCAAACGAGGCGCCTAGCCAAGGTTCAGCTATGCGATCATACCCCACTAGTTCACCCCACCACAATTGCGAAAGAGTCAATGGGACAAGCACCATCAACAAGGAATCAGGCTGACCACTGTAATTCTCAAATCCTTGGCCAGAATGAAGCAACAACCCCCCAGATGCTATGCTCGAACGATAGTGATTTTGCGCAATTACTAAACTACGATACGGATAGTGACCATATATATCATTGAATAATACTAGTGACCTAGTGGTCGCATTGAGAACAGCATCCCCAGCGAAACTATCATCGGAGAGATGGAATAGATATATGGTGACACCAGCCTCGGTACTAGTCTTAAGTTTGTAATCCGGACTCGCGCTAAATGCAATGCTGCGAGCATTCTGCATTTGGAAGTACCAATCGTTTCCTCTACGCTCTACAGGCCCACCACTAGCAACAATAATCCCATCAGGAACTTCAATTAACAACTGATAGTCAGATACCTCCGAAGTAATAGGCCAATTAGGCCCAACATCAGGCCACCGCATCCAACCTACACCGTGCCTATAAGGCACAAGTTGCGGATACCAATTGACAAATTGCAGCACATCTTTACTATAGCCAACATCACCCACAGGACTAAGCGTTGTCAAATCCACTTTGGTTGCTTCGAGACCGTATGTAATTGTTATCATCCGGGATTCGTTGGGGTTCAAGTACTTAGGTAATTGAAAAGTAAGAAAACCATCGGACGTCACTTGCATCTGAGTTACTGAAGACTCAACACCATCCTGTATACCTACCGTACTAAGCACAAATCGATCAGTTTGCAAATCTGCGGGCAAATAAAATACAAGTTCACTCCAAACATCTGGGCCTGGATTAACTACCTCAATACGTTGGGAAACCTGCACACGATGACCAGCATAATCTAAAGAAACATCAAAATGATAGTTAGTAATTGCACCCAAATTTTCACTTATCTGAGAGGTATCATTCTTAGCTCCCTCCAATATGGGGTTATCTCTTATGCCAGGGGACACAAAGGTTGGTAAGGGTTGCGGAGTTGCACTACTATTACCAGTACATGATACCAGCATATAAGTAGCCAACAGACAGCACAATATCCGGGCAGATGTCCTTATCATAAATACTCCAATTATGAGAATATACACCGAAATCACATAGAATCATACCGTTAGTATCAGTATACAGAGCAACCCCGATGGTATAATAACTCATAGGAGGAAAAAGTTATGGAAATCGCTTGGCATGGGTATTCATGCTTTAGATTAACTGAGCGCAACTCAGCATCTATAGTTACAGATCCTTTCGACAAAAGTATAGGATTGACCACACCGCGCCTCAAAGCAGATGTGGTCACTATAAGTCATGAGGCTCCTGGTTACAGTAACTCAGATATTGTAAAAGGAGTACGTACGATTACAGGTCCAGGTGAATATGAAATTGGCGGAGCGTTCATAACTGGTGTTAATACATCTTCCACTAAACAAGAGACGGATTCTGAAACATTTCTTAATACTGTTTATGTAATTGATTATGAGTCCGCAAGCGTC
Source organism: Anaerolineales bacterium UBA1136 (assembly GCA_002311455.1). Classification (GTDB taxonomy): domain Bacteria; phylum Chloroflexota; class Anaerolineae; order Anaerolineales; family UBA11657; genus UBA11657. The sequence continues at coordinate 44,254 of DCAJ01000023.1, forward strand.
TGCCATTTGGGTGACATCAATACTATCCCATCACAAACACAAATTGAAGCTCTAGGAACGGTGGACGTGTTACTAGTACCTGTAGGAGGTGGCAAAGGACTTAATGCGGCTCAGGCTGCAGAAATAATAAGCTTAATTGAACCGTCCATAGTAGTACCTATGCATTATAGAACTGGAAATATCAAAGCTAAGTTAGACCCACTGAGCCGTTTCTTGAAGGAAATGGGCCTGGGCAAAATTAATCCTGAGCCTAACCTCAAAGTCGTGAAATCCAGTTTGCCAGAGGAGACACAAGTTAGAGTGCTAGATCCTAAGACAGGGTGAATATGAGCAAATTATGTTGAAACTCAGATGGCTTGAGACCGCGAAATGGTAAAAATAATACTTACCTGGGACATTAAACCAAATCTCGAGCAGGAATATTTTGATTTTGTTGTACGGGAATTTGTGCCCGGCATTACCCAACTAGGTATAAAACATACTGACGCCTGGTACACGCTTTATGGAGATTGTTCACAAATCCTTACAGCTGGCGTTACAGAAACCAAAGAGAAGATACAGGAAATATTGAGCAGTGATGAGTGGGAAAGCCTGGAGACTCGACTGCTTGATTTCGTGGATAATTTGGAGCATAAAGTTGTAGAGGCTCGCCAAGGATTCCAACTTTAGAAACTCTTTTTGGAACAAATTAAATGGATAGGCACATATACATGGATCATGCTGCTACTACTCCAGTCGATCCTGAAGTAGTAGCAGCTATGCTACCATTTTTTTCTAATGAATATGGGAATCCTTCTTCAATACACCGTTGGGGACAACGTGCTGATCACGCCATCACCTCATCCCGAGAGGATATAGCTAACATCCTGAACTGTGAAGTAGATGAAATTATATTTACTTCTTGTGGTAGTGAAAGCGACAATCTGGCACTCCGTGGAATAGCACTAGCAGCGCGTGAGCAAGGAAATAGCAACCACATAATAATATCTGCTATAGAACATCCTGCGATACTTGGAACAGCCCAACATTTAAGAAACCATCATGGCTTCGATATTACCATACTACCGGTTGATCAACATGGATTCACCTCTGCAGAAGATTTGAGGAATGCTATACAACCCGATACCTTTTTGGTATCAATTATGTATGCTAATAATGAAATCGGTGTCGTTCAACCAATTTCAGAACTTGCTGAAATAGCTCATGAATACAATATATTGTTTCACACAGATGCAGTTCAGGCCGCAGGTCAATTGCCATTAGACGTTGAAAACTTAGATATCGATCTAATGTCTATGAGTGCTCACAAGTTTTACGGACCCAAAGGTGTTGGGATGTTATATGCGAGACGTGACACTCTGACGCACCCTCACCAGACTGGTGGAAGCCAAGAAAATGGGCTTAGAGCAGGTACTCACAATGTTCCATTGATTGTAGGTATGGCAACAGCACTAAATATAGTTGCTGCTAGGCGGTCCCAAGATAACAGCAAAATGAAGGTCCTGCGCAATAAACTTATTAAGTCTACATTAGATACTATACCTGGAGCGCTTTTAACAGGACACCGGACTCGCAGATTACCAAATAATGCTAGTTTTGTATTTGAAGGAATAGACGGGAATGAGCTAATTATGCATCTGGATCTTTCAAATATCGCTGCTAGTTCCGGTTCAGCATGCAAAACTGGTAATCCAGAACCATCAAATGTGCTTAGTGCACTTGCACTACCTTCAAAATTGTCTCTTGGGTCATTGCGCTTGAGTATAGGACGTCATACAGACGACAGTGATATAGAATATGTTCAACAAGTGCTTCCTACGGTTATTAACAATATGCGAGACAACCTTCAGTGACAAAAGATCGGATAGCCGTTGCAATGAGTGGTGGAGTGGACAGTTCAGTAGCTGCCGCTCTACTGAGTAACCAGGGTCATGATGTTTTTGGCCTAATGCTGCGACTTTGGAGCGAGCCAGGACAAAGTAGTAGTGGTCAGAATCGCTGCTGTAGTCCGGCGTCAGTTTCACGCGCGCGCCAAGTAGCTGCCATTCTTGATATTCCATTTTATGTGATAGATGCACGCAAAGAATTTCATAAAGATGTAGTGGAATTCTTCATAGACAAATATAGTTCTGGTGTAACACCGAACCCGTGCCTTGAATGCAATCGTAATGTCCGATGGGGACACCTAATGAGTAAAGCACTTTCCATGGGTGCCACACATATAGCTACGGGACATTACGCACGCATCAATAAGAATGAGGGAAAATGGCAACTGCTGCGAGGCTGTGATAATAACAAGGACCAATCTTACGCTCTTAGTATGCTTGGACAATCTGAACTGGAACACACATTGTTTCCTGTTGGATCTTACACTAAGACTGNNTGGATTACCAGTAGCACAACGTCAGGACAGTCAAGACTTGTGCTTCTTGGCGGACAAAGACTACAGAAGATTTATGCAAGAGTACGCTCCTCAATCCCTTAAGCCTGGACCTATAATGAATAGCAATGGGGAAACACTAGGACAGCACAAAGGATTGCCTCTTTACACGATCGGGCAGCGCAAAGG
>DCAJ01000023.1:46900-47252 GCA_002311455.1 Anaerolineales bacterium UBA1136
TTACACGATCGGGCAGCGCAAAGGTATAGGTGTTTCTGCACCTGAACCACTATATGTTCTATCTAAAAACCGATCAGACAATACGCTTATAGTAGAAAAGCGCTCTAAATTAGGAAAAAAATATCTAAAAGCTAAGAAAGTCAACTGGATCAGTGGCAATTCAACTCAAAACAAAATCAGAGCTGGCGTGCAGATCAGATATACAGCTAAGGCAGTATCAGCTTGGATTATCCCAATTAATAACAACGAAGTAGAAGTAGAATTTGACCATCAGATCAATGATATTGCTCCCGGACAGGCTGCCGTATTCTATCAAGACAGTGTATGCCTGGGAGGAGGAATTATTGACTGA
>DCAJ01000016.1:0-248 GCA_002311455.1 Anaerolineales bacterium UBA1136
GCAGGAAGACTACCTGCTTGATAGGCGACCAGGTGTAAGCACAGTAATGTGTGAGCCTAGGCGTACTAATGGTCGAGAGGCTTCACCAATGACATGGTGCGGAGAACTTGAAGTTTGTTTCAGTCAAATCAATACTCTATTCAGTAAGTTTTTGTTAAGAAACGCCCCTTGGTGATTGGAGCAGCGGGGGTACACCCGGTCCCATCCCGAACCCGGAAGTTAAGCCCGCCAGCGCCGATGGTACTTGG
>DCAJ01000016.1:422-2348 GCA_002311455.1 Anaerolineales bacterium UBA1136
ACAATTAATCAGTATGTGGGGATTCCAGACTAATGAATTTGAAGCAACAAGCGGCATTGCATGCTCTCCAGTATGTACGTTCAGGCAACATCATTGGATTAGGTAGTGGCTCAACAATGACTTTGTTCATTAGTGCTCTAGGTGCATTGTTGAAGTCCGGAGAGTTAAGCGACATAATAGCAGTACCCACTTCTGAGGAAACGGCCCGCCAGGCGCGTCAGGCTGGTGTGACATTAGCTACACTAGATGAGCACGTTCGATTAGATATAGCAATAGATGGCGCAGATGAAGTTGATAAAGATCTGAATTTAATCAAAGGTCTTGGTAGAGCTTTGCTGCGTGAGAAGGTGGTGGCTATCCATGCAGATGAATTTGTAATTATTGTTGACAAAACTAAACTTGTATCTCAACTCGGCACACGTGTTCCGCTACCTGTAGAAGTAGTTTCCTTTGCTGTTGGGTCTCAGATTCGCTGGCTAAATCAGTTGGGATGTTCAGCAGAACTATGGTTGTCTGAAGAGGGTTCGGCATTGTTAACTGACAACGGAAATTCGCTTGTGCGCTGCTGGTTTGATAATGGTATAGAAGATGTTGAGCATTTGGATTCAGTGATAAAATCCAGAACTGGAATTGTTGAACATGGACTTTTCCTTGACATGGCTACAAAAGTGATTGTTGCTAATGAAACTGGAATTACGGAAATGCAAAGTACCAGGTAAACCATCCTTAGGGACAGGTGTTGGTATATCATCAATAGTTGTCATCTGTCAGATTTGTTTAATTACTATAATCCCCCCCGTTTTTCTGGGTGCCTGTAGGCCAGTATCTGAGATCTACGTTTCAACATCATTTGACAATAATCCAAGCACTGATAGTAATGTTGCTAGCACTGTAGAGACCAGCAATCTACGTGATATAAGAGCATCTCGGCTTGTGGTGGTGAGTGCAAATGGAGGATTGTTAACTGGTAGCGATGGGGTATTTGTCAAGCAAGAATACCCTCCTGAATATGGGTTCTATTGGGATTACAATGTAGCATCGGAACTGCTTGCCTATGCTGCAGAGGAATGGCATTCCGCTACAGAAAGCAGTTGGTCCGTTAGCGACTTTTGGTCTTATGACTATCAGAAAAATGTTGCTATCCGATGGTGGTCATCTGACGTAGGGCGTGTGTTGTGGGACCCAAGCTCTAATTCCATTGATGCTAGAGCGGCATTGATAGTATTTAATGCAGACAATGGTGATTTTTCTTTAGGTATAGCTAATAGGCCTGGTAGACTCAAAATTCTAGTTGATCATGTTGGGTATGCTTTCTCATGGTCTCCTGATGGTGCTGAGATAGCATTTGTGCGCCAGTCAATTGATCCCGGGATTTACGTGCTTGATACAAATCAAGCACATGTTCGTAAAGTTAGTGATTTTTCCTATGGATCAAATAGGTGGATATTCGATCAACCATTATGGATCCTTGACAAGAATCTGCTAGTAGTGGCTGATAATGATAGTCGTCCTTTGTTGTTTGTAGACCTGCATGGTAAAAGTGAATTTGTACCTACCACTCCAGATGGTCGAATAATACCGGGGCCGCGTCCAAACAAAATGTTGTGGTCTTCCTATAGTAACCAGCTAGTCATCTCAGGGGATTCGGGAACAATTGTTGAAACTTGGGTTCACAGTCTTACGAATAATATGCGTGTAGTACAAAAGAGTGTCAACCTTGGAGACGCTTTGTTAGCAGGGTGGTGGGAGTATGGGGAAAGCGTAATTCTTATCAGACGTAATGGTACTGAAATATATACTTTGTCCAAATCTTGAAAATGTTAATGGTCAATATATTGAGGATTAGATAGATGAACACATCAAATTTGCTGCAGTGGAATGAATTTGAAAAAGTAGATATACGTGTTGGTACGATATTGGAAGTGG
>DCAJ01000016.1:2381-5973 GCA_002311455.1 Anaerolineales bacterium UBA1136
GAAGTGGCTGCTTTTCCAGAAGCCATTCATCCTGCATATAAGCTGCTTATTGATTTTGGGCAACTAGGCACAAAGAAATCTTCAGCTCAAATTACTAATTACAGATCTAAAGATCTGATTGATCGCCAAGTGGTGGCTGTAGTAAATTTCCCTCCAAAGCAAATTGGATCGTTTGTCTCAGAAGTATTAGTATTAGGTGCTATTGATGAAAGTGGGGAAGTGAAGTTACTTAGGCCTGACATGGAGTGTAAATTGGGGAGTAAGGTGTCATGAAATAGATCCGTATTACAAATCTGTATTTATCCATTTTCACACGGAAACAATCTTCGATTCAACTTGTTCAAACCGCTCAAGCCTCATATCAACCTTAAAATTTTCAAATTGTAGAATTATCACAAATATAGTAAGTTTGAGAAATACTCTATATGTGGGTGGTTTGCTTATCATTTGGATACATATAGGTATTGAAGCTTATTAAAGGCATCTAAGCAGTGTTTTGAAACCAGTGTTACCTTGCTATGTTTGTTTTGCTTAAGTTGCACATATGTGGGGGTATATGCTATAAAAGTGGTTAATTATGGAGTCATGTGGATAAAAGTGGGAGACAAAGTATATTATTTGGGGCTTAGTCTGGTACCTATCAGGATAATAAAATGTTTTTAGGCGAGTACTACCATACTATTGATAGTAAAGGGCGAGTTACTATTCCGTCTGTATACCGTGAAAAGTTCAAGGACGGATGTGTTTTATCAAGAGGCTGGGAGCGTTATCTTATTATATATAGTACTAATACTTTCCTGAAGATGGCCAATAGATCCCAGGAGCTTAGCCCGACAGTGCCCGAGCATCGTGTTTTGCAGAGGGTGATGTTTGCCAGTGCTCGAGAAGGACAGTTCGACAAACTAGGTCGAGTAAATGTTCCGGCATTCCTACGTGATTATGCTGGCTTAGACAAAGATGTCGTTTTAGCAGGTGTTGGTGGTTGGATAGAAGTATGGAACAAGGAGGATTGGGAAGTTCAGCTGCACACAGTAAATGATAGTGAAGCTAACTCCGAACGTTTTGCTGCGCTTAATTTGGCAGTAAGCCCAGATGTTACTGAGGTCTTTTCGGAAGACAAATGAACTCAATGATACTTGCGCAATCTCCCCAATTCTGTAAATGGAAACTAGGGTTCAGTGCCGAAAATGCAACATATACCTGTACTTTATAAGGAGGTCATTAGGTGTCTAAAACCATACGCATCGGGGAAATACATAGATGGCACAGTCGGTTCTGGTGGGCATGCAAAGGGAATATTACAAGCTAGTGGACCTAATGGCATGTTGCTAGGCCTGGATATTGATACACACGCAGTAAAGGTTGCTAGTAGCACACTCAAGACGTTTGGTGAGCGTGCCATAATAAAGAAGTCATCATATGTTGAAATGGATAAATGTGTAAGTAATTTGGGATGGCACAAGGTGGATGGAATAATCTTGGATTTGGGACTTTCATCCGAGCAATTATATCAGTCTCAACGAGGGTTTTCATTTAATCTAGAAGGTCCGTTAGACATGCGATTCGATACAACAGAAGAATTGATGGCAGATGAGATAGTAAATAATTGGCCGGAGCATCAGATTGGAAAAATATTGTATGAATTAGGGGAGGAGACACAAAGTAATAGGATTGCTCGAGCATTGGTCAATGAACGTCCAATAGAGAGTACGGTTCAACTCGCACAAATTGTTGCTAACTGTAAGAGGCGCAGTAAAGTGGGTCGTCACGTGGCTACAAAAACATTTCAAGCACTGCGTATTGCTGTGAACAAAGAGATTGACAATATTATCAATGTTTTACCTAAAGCACTTGAAATTCTTGCTCCTGGTGGACGACTTGTGATAATAGCTTTTCATTCTTTGGAAGACAGATTAGTGAAACGATTTTTTAGGCAAGAATCGCAGGATTGCTTGTGTCCAGCAGAGCAGATTACCTGTGTATGCGGTCATCATGCAATTATTACCAGAGTGAACCGAAGACCTATACGTCCAACAAATAGAGAAATAACGATAAACCGACGTAGTCGTAGCGCGCGATTGCGTATAGCGGAGAAGATATGAACTTGTGACATCAAGAATTTAGTAGTTTTTAGTTACGGAGGTATTTACATGGAAAGGTACCTGCTGTCAACGATAGTCAGACCTTTAGCCTTTTTCACAATCGACACTGTGTTGATATTGCTTATCTTACAGCAGCTGCGTGTGATCGGATGAACTATGCGCAGAAATTGTTGTATTGGTTGTCTGTTTATGTGGCATGGACCTTGCATATTTTAAAAGAAAAGAACAAAAGTGCATGTTCTGACTGTAAGCTATGTCACTACCAATACGGGGATGGTCCATATTTGCGTCCCTAGGAGGATTACATGTTTGTGAGACAAAAAGCGACTACAGATGAGCAGCTAGATCCAGACTATGAAAAGTCATTTAAGCAAGCACAGTGGCGGCGGCACAGGCAGATTACGGTACCCATTTTAGTTATCGTATTTGCTTTGGCGATGTTTGGTGCAATTTATTTGTCAGAGACTTCACGAGCAGCGGTTACTGGTAGACATGTACAGCAATTGCGCAGGCAGGTTGAAATTATTGGATATGAAAATGACCTTATACATGCGGATAATGCGTATTTAGAATCGGCGTCGCTGTTGATAGATAAAGCTAGCCAATTGGGCTATGTGCCATTGCAATTGGATCAGATTGAATACTTGTTTGTACCAGGTTTTGATCATGAAAAGGATGAAAACCTGGTTACGAACTCTGACGACCACGATTTCGCAAATTCAATAAGTTACTATGATGAAAATCTTACCGACTGGGCTGTACGTCATTTTATTAGATGGGGATTCATAGAAGAATAGCATGCGTTCAGCGTCTTTTCACAACCGTTTGGGTATCGTCACATTCCTTCTAGGTCTGTGCACTGTTTTTGTGTTTTATAGGCTCATTAGTTTGCAATTCAATCTGAAAGCTGCGGAGGTTGCAGTGGGAGATCCGGGCAATTTTCAAATGGTACGTCCACCTAGAGGACGTATTTTTGACCGAAATGGGGAGTTGCTTGCTACTAATAATGTTTTCTATGAAGTTGGTATTGATTATGACTCCGTTCTTTATGGAGATGAAAACGAAGACGGGGACGTAGATTATATTGATAGACGAATTGTCCTAGAACAGATTGCTACGGACCTATCGAACTTGTTGGAAATGCCGTATCAGACTTTAAAAAAGTTGGTGCTAGATGACATGAGTGTAGATGGGACTAAACTGTCATACAAGAAGCTTCAAGCCTATTTGGATCCTGAGCTTGCTCCTGACTTGGAGCGACAGCTGCAACAGCTTTTGGATGGATATCATGGTCCTAAAATTACGCCCGAATTTGCAGACCAAATTAGGGCATTACTAAATGGCAATTATGATGATCGTGTCGAACCAATATTGGGAGTCCAATTACAGAGATTAATGGAAGCGTATGGACAGGATCTCGAGATTGATTTACGTCAACACATTTGGGCTTTGTTGTCTGGAAAGTATGGAAATGAACTGAGGAGTATAAC
>DCAJ01000016.1:6013-9899 GCA_002311455.1 Anaerolineales bacterium UBA1136
ACTTGGTATAGTTTTGTACAATCAGACCGGGTATTACGGGGTAGAGGGATACTATGATGATATTCTAGGCGGAGATACAGAGAGAGTATTTGTGTCGATTATACCTCTAGATGTTGGCACAGAACTTCAAACAGATGCAAACTCTGACGTATACCTCACGATAGATCGCGAGATTCAATTCCTAGCTGAGCAAGTGCTGACCGAGAGCATTCAGGAATATGAGGCCGAAAGCGGAATGATGCTCGTAGGCGATCCGACAACTGGCGATATTCTTGCTATAGCTTCTGTGCCAGGTTTTGATCCCAATGACATAGAAGCAGTTATATCAGACACAGAAAATGTTGGCCGCAATCCAGCCGTAAGCGAACAATTTGAACCTGGATCTGTCTTCAAGGTGATCACTATGGCTGCTGCACTGGAATCGGGCATCTTTTCAAGATATAGCACTTATTACGATACAGGTACATTTGAGTACGGCGGAATAGTCATAAAAAACTGGGACTTTAAAGCTCACAAAGTTCAGGACATGACAGGGTTGTTAGCCCACTCATTAAATGTGGGTGCTGCGACTCTCTCTACTACCCTTGGGCCAAAAAAATATTATGATTACTTACAGGCATTTGGTATAGGTAGATTGACGCATGTTGACATCCAGGGTGAGGAAACTGGTAGCCTCCGGCGTCCAGGTGATCCAGATTGGCATGATGCAGATCTTGCCACTAACTCCTTCGGACAAGGATTGGCTGTCACTGGTTTACAGATTCTTACAGCTGTGTCTGCAATAGCAAATGGCGGGGTTATCATGCAACCTCATTTGTTGCAGGAGATTCGCGATGGTGACATGATTTATACAGCCAAGCCTAAGATATTAGGCAACCCCATTTCTCCAGAAGTAGCAGAAACACTGACAGATATGCTTGCAGCAAGTCTTGAAACAGAGACATCGCATTCAATGACATTGGTGGATGGTTATAGGCTTGCAGGTAAAACAGGTACAGCTCAAATACCAATGCCTTATGGCTATGATCCGGAGCGTACTATGGCATCTTTCATTGGATGGGGTCCAGTAGATCAACCAAGATTTATAATATATGTGAAACTGGATGCTCCAATGGTCAGCCGTTGGGGATCATCCACCGCTGCCCCTACATTCTCAAAAATGGTTCAAAGGCTTGTAATACATATGGAGATTCCTCCGGAGGAAATTCGGCAGCATCTAGCTGTCGATGAATAATATGGGGTCACATTGCTTAGTTTAGGCACAGCGGTTACTGCTCTTACTGGATTGTATTTGGATAATTCTGTCTTGTCCAAATCAATCACGGATGTTGTGATTGATTCGCGGCAGGCGACACGCGATTCTGTGTTTGTGGCTTTGGCTGGAGATAAGGATGATGGTCATCAATATGTTGAAAAAGCTTTTGATAACGGTGCTATAGCAGCATTGGTACAGCATGATGTCGGAAGTGATTTTGTTTGTTTGGATTTGCGAGATATTAATTCAGTCGAACGACAGTTGCAACATTTAGTCTGGCCAGTATGCTTGCGAGTGCCCGACACCTTGGAAGCATTGCAGCGGTTTGCGCAATACTGGCGCAACCAGTTGGATATTCGTGTTGTTGGCATTACCGGTAGTGTTGGAAAAACCACCACTAAGGAACTGACATCAGCAGTTTTATCTAGAAGGTTCGCAACTCTAAAGTCTGAAGGTAACCTGAATAATGAGATTGGTCTTCCTTTAAGTATATTGGCCTTACAAGAGAGACATGAGTATGCTGTGTTGGAGATGGGTTTTTATACTAGGGGAGAGATTCAGTTTCTTTGTAGTCTTGCTCAACCGCATATAGGGGTTATAACAAACGTATATCCAGTTCATGTTGAGCGTGCTGGGAGTCTCGATAACATAGCTGCTGGCAAATCGGAGCTAGTAGAAGCTCTTCCAAAGTCCCCTGAGGGAATATCAATTCTGAACGCTGATGAACCTATGGTGATGGCTATGGCAGAAATAGGTGCATCGCGCGTATTTACTTATGGCTTAGATTCCAGCGCAGATCTGTGGGCGTCAAATGTGCAAGGTATGGGCTTGCATGGCATTAGGTTTAAGGTACATCACGCTGACGACATTTTACATGTGCGAGTTCCACTTCTTGGTCGACATTCAGTTCATACTGCGCTGTGTGCTATGTCAGTAGGATTAGTAGAGGGACTAACATGGCAGGAGATACTGGAAGGTCTTCAGGCACAAGACGGACAGGCACAATTGCGTCTTTATGCAGTACCAGGTCCACAGGGAAGTATGTTGTTAGACGATAGTTATAACGCATCACCAGAGTCAATGATTGCTGCTCTAAATTTACTGGATGATTTAGATGCAGTAAAACGTGTGGCTGTGCTGGGTGATATGTTAGAGCTTGGTCCTTTTGAATATCAAGGTCATATTTCTGTAGGAACACGTGCGCGCCATGTGGTTGATTTACTGGTCACTATAGGCGAGCTAGGTTCGCTCATTGCAGAAGGTGCACTTGATGCGGGCATGACTAAGAGTGACATAGTTCAGTGTAGAGATAGTAAACATGCGTTAAATTATCTGTCAAATAACATCGGTATGGGAGATGTAGTTCTAATAAAGGGTTCCAGAGGACTGGGACTGGATAGCTTAGTCAATGACTTGGAAACTTTAGCATGAATCCTGAGGGAATATTTTCACTGACTTTAGCTAGCATTACGTTTGTAATGACTGTGATCTGGGGTGGTCCTTTATTGGAGATACTGCGACGACTAAAAATAGGGAAGCAGATTAGGATAGATGGGCCTCAGACACATTTTTCCAAGCTCGGTACTCCTACTATGGGTGGTTTGCTAGTCATAGCTCCTGTGCTGGCGATCACCGCAGTACTTAACTTAGTGAGTTTAGTAAAAGTTGTAACTGGACCTTCAATTCTACTGCCATTGACTGTATTGGTAGGGTTTGCTGCTTTAGGAGTATGGGACGATTGGTCTGGTCTAAGAAAAACTCGCAAGGGCGAAGGTATTCGTGCTCGTTATAAGTTCATGATTCAAGTACTAATTGCCCTTGGAGCAGTATTAGTGCTTTATTTTGCATTCGATATACATAGTGTGGCTTTACCTGGATTTCCTCGAAAAGTGGACATAGGTTTGTTATATATTCCCATCGGTGTGTTCATTATCGTTGGCACATCTAATGCCATAAATATCACTGATGGCCTAGATGGTATGGCTGGATTGGTGTTAGTTACAAACTTTATGGTTTTCGGATTTGTAGCTCTGTTACAAGGACAGGTTTTCCTTGTCAGATTTTGCTTCACACTGGTTGGAGCACTGTTTGCTTTTTTGTGGTTCAACGTTCATCCGGCACAGTTGTTTATGGGAGACACAGGGTCTCTGTCTCTTGGAGCCTTATTGGGAGTAGTAGCACTTATGACAGGCCAATGGTTGCTTCTGCCGATTATAGCTATTGTGCCTTTGGCTGAGACTTTGTCTGTGGCAATGCAAGTTTTGTATTTCAAGTGGAGTGGTGGTCGGCGTATCTTTCGCATGGCTCCACTCCATCATCATTTTGAGTTATTAGGTTGGAGTGAGACACAAGTGGTTCAAAGGTTTTGGTTGGTGTCCATTCTTTTCGGCATGATTGGTGTAGCTTTGGCGCTACTTTGATATTCAAGTAGGAGGTTACAATGAAAATAGGCTTATTGTGGTTTGATAATGGTGAAAAGAGATCACTGAAAGAAAAGATTAGCAATGCAGTGAGTCATTACGAGAAACGTTTTGGTGATCAACCTACGGTGTGTTATATGCATCCTGACACCATGATTGAGGATTTTAACCCTCTCGAGGGAGTAGCAGTTAAAACTGCTACTAATGTGCT
>DCAJ01000016.1:10026-41479 GCA_002311455.1 Anaerolineales bacterium UBA1136
GGTCTTGCTAGACAAGGAATGGCTCTAGTACAGCATCTGGCATCTGGAGATACAAACGTGAGGGTAACAGATTTGCGTAGTTCCGAAGAACTTGCAACATCACTTCAAGCTTTAGATCCATACGATATCGAACTTGTGCTTGAACAACATCCTACTTCGCTTCTGGATGGTGTCGATATAGTGTTTGTGTCAGGAGGAGTACCGCTGAATATACCTTTATTACAGAGGGCTCGTGAGTATGACATACCTATATCTAATGATTCACAGCTCGCTCTAGAAAAATCTCCCTGCAAAGTTGTGGGTATTACTGGTTCTTCAGGTAAGACTACTACTACTCTTCTTACTGGAAAGATGACTTCAGCTTCGCAACATTATAGGAATGTGTGGGTTGGTGGAAATGTTGGTAATCCATTGTTGCTGGACTTGCATAGAATGACCTCCAAGGACATGGCGATAATGGAACTATCAAGCTTTCAACTTGAAATTATGGTATCCAGTCCTGACATAGCTGGTGTACTAAATGTTACTCCTAATCATTTGGATAGGCATGCAAATATGCAAGAGTATGTGATGTCTAAGGAGAAAATATTGGATAGACAGCGACCTGATGACGTTGCGGTTTTAGGATGGGACAATGAAATTACTCGTGGCATGTGTGATCGTGTTCGTGGTCACTGTTGGGGATTTAGCATGGATTCGAAACCCAGTTTCGATGACGGATGTTTTGTTGAAAATGAAACAATTATGCTACGTCTTGATGGAGTATCAAGCTCAATAATGGCATGTCAGGATGTTAGTTTGCCGGGGGTCCATAATTTGATTAATGTGATAGCCGCAAGCGCATTGGCGGCTGCTTCTGGAGTTGAAATTGAGGCTATACAAGCAGGAATACGTGATTTCGATGGAATAGCACATAGAATGGAATTGGTGCGTGACGTAAATGGGGTCCGTTGGGTAAATGACACTATGGCAACAACGCCCGAACGAACTATTGCGGTCCTAAAAACGTTTGATGATCCTGTAATTTTATTACTTGGCGGTAAGGATAAAAAATTGCCATGGAGCAGACTTGCCAGTGAAGTGAAATCGGGAGTAAAGAATATTATCTTGTTTGGAGAAGCAGCATCGCTAATAAAAAGACAGCTGGAGCATGCCTGGCACAAGTCTGCGGTTGAGATAGATATGCCAGTTGTAGGTGATGGCAGTGTTACATTTGCGGATGGGGGATCAGAGTCTGAAAGACTTGTAAAATTGTCGACTGCCGGGGAAGCAGCAGACTCTGATCCTTTTCCTTTTAGCACTAATTTGCTACAAGCTAGAGGCTTAGAGGAAGCAGTTGAAATTGCATCTTCTCTAGCCAAATCCGGGGATGTGGTGTTATTAGCTCCCGGATGTACTAGCTACGACCAATTTTCGAATGCAGTTGCGCGTGGAGAATGTTACAGGGAACTAGTGTTAAGTCTTTCATGACCACTAATATGACTACTAAAGAGACAATCAATAAAGCTGTCAAATATTCTCAAGGTAGGATTAATGGGAGACCGACTCAGGTCGACTGGATACTTGCAATGATGACTGGGATATTGTTGGTTTTCGGTATTATGATGGTTTTTTCTACTACTTTTGACTTGTCATACCATTGGCATGGATCGCGGTTTGTAATGTTGGTGAATCATCTATGGCATTTGTCAGTGGGTGTGATGGCCCTCGTACTATGTGCTCTATTAGATTATCGCAAATTGCGACTGCCAATCGTAGCGGTGTGTATGTTGCTAGTTACGATTGTAGCATTGATCCTAGTTCTATTTGTTGGTATCGACCGTGGATTGGTTGCTGGTTCTTATCAGCCTTCTGAGCTAGCTAAACTTGTTATGGTAATATATCTGGCCGTCTGGATGTCTTCAAAACAAGATCAATTAAATGATTTTTGGTATGGTATGGCCCCGTTCGCTGTTGTAGTAGGTTTTATTGCAGGACTCATAATATTACAACCTGATATTAGTGCTGCCGCCACTATTCTTGTGATTGCGGTACTAATGTTTTTTCTTGCTGGGGCAGCAATTGTGCAACTAGGCGGAGCGTTATTAATTGCATCATTAGTCGGATATTTAGTGATAAGTTTTAATTCCACTGGACAGCAAAGGATTGCAGAGTACGTAGCTGGATTGCGAGACATAACAGAGGGGTCATGGCATGTTCGGCAGGCTATCGTTGCTTTTGTTGATGGCGGTATGTTTGGAGTTGGACTAGGCAAAAGTGCAGGTAAATTTTCGTATCTTCCTGTACCTCATACAGATAGCATATTTGCAGTAGTAGGTGAGGAGCTTGGTCTTATAGGTAGCCTTATTGTAGTAGTGCTTTTTGTAGTGCTTTGTTGGCGTGGAATTCTGATTTCTGTGCGAGTACAAGATCCCTTTGGGAAACTGTTGGCAGGTGGACTGACCGGTTGGATTGCCTTAGAGGTAATAGTAAATATAGGAGTGATATTGGGAGTACTTCCGTTTGCTGGAAACGCGTTACCACTTGTTAGTTATGGAGGCTCTTCACTAGTTGTAACTTTAACTGGTATAGGGATTCTTATGAGTGTTTCCAGATATGATTTGGAAGTTAGACCTGACAGAGAGAGCGGTGCGATTATTGATTTGCGCTGGTGGAACAGGCGGGCACGTTTACCCAGCAATGGCAGCCGTCGCTAGTCTCCGTGAGTCCCGTTCAAGTAGCGGTGACTTGAATCTACTGTGGATTGGGTCAGTAGGTGGAATGGAGAGCGATATTGTGAGTAAGTCCGGTATTGACATAGAGGTTATCCATTCGGGTGGTCTAGTGGGTAGAGGATTTACAGGTATGTGCGTAGGTTTGTGGAAGCTTGCTATGGCTGCAATACAGGCTTGGCCTTTGGTATCACGTTTTAGTCCCGATGCTATTTTCGTTACAGGTGGCTATACAGCTGCTCCAGTGGTGCTCTGCGGATGGTTACGAAGAATACCTGTGGCAATTTACTTGCCAGATGTAGAGCCTGGGCTTGCAGTTCGTGTGATTGCACGGTTTGCTAGGCGTGTATTGACAACTGTAGAAACATCGCGTAAGTATTTCAAGAAACACAACATTACGGTTACAGGTTATCCTTTAAGGCCAGAATTGTTACGTGACAGGCAAGTTCCTAGTAGCAAAGCTAGAAACCATTTTGGTTTGAGTCATTCACGCAAGACTATATTGGTTGTGGGTGGAAGCTTGGGCGCTCGTAGCATTAATATAGCTGCACTAAATTCTGGTGAAGAATGGGTATCTGAAGGAGCACAAGTTATACATGTGACTGGAAAGCTAGGGTGGAACGAAGCTCAAATTATATGGAATGATCTTAATTTGGAAACAAAGTCAAATTATCAACTATTCCCGTACATTCAAGAAGCGATTGGATTGGCTCTACGTGCAGCTGATTTAGTAGTTGCGCGTGCAGGTGCTTCATGTCTTGGAGAATTTCCTGCTTTTGGATTGCCAGCAATATTAGTGCCTTATCCTTACTCTTGGCGTTATCAGTACTCCAATGCGCAATTGCTCAGCAAGTCAGGTGCAGCTAAATGTCTTGAAGACAAGGATCTAGGCAGGGATCTTACACAGACAGTAACAAGATTGTTAAACGATTCATCTGAATTAATCTATATGAGTAAGCAAGCAAAATCGTTATCAATGACTAAAGCTGCTGAGTGCATTGCAGAGGAGCTAGTTACTATGGCATCGGAGGTATCTCGATGATTTCATTGACTGTGCTCTTCTGGATGTATCTGCTGTTGTTCGGAGTAATCGGTGCTCTTAGAGGATGGGCGAAGGAAATTTTGGTTTTATTTAGTTTAGTTCTAGCCTTATTTTTGGATGCAGTTGTCATGAAATATTTACCTGGTGTGAAACCGGCTTTAGCATCCCAATCTGCTTTAACTCAATTTTCAGTGCGTGCCGGATTTGTCTTTCTTCTTGCTTTTATTGGATACTCTACACCAGTGGTGGCTACTTTGTTTGCTGATAAAGCGCGTCGCGAACGTCTAGAAGATATGTTGTTAGGATTATTTCTAGGTGTAATAAATGGATATTTGCTTGTAGGAACAATATGGCATTATTTACATGTGACAGGCTATCCATTTGCAGGTATATTTCCACCAGAAGCTAAGAGCGTTATGGATATGTTGGATTATATGCCTCCGGAGCTTGTAGGTCCACCCTACATATATTTCGGATTAGGGATTGTATTCATCTTCATTATTGTGGTATTTATTTAGCGGTAATTTGGTTATGGTATTAGATCAACGTGTTCATCTTATAGGTATTGGCGGTGCTGGATTGTCTGCTATTGCTACAGTGTTACTTCAAAGAGGACACGTTGTAAGTGGTTCAGATGTTTGTGAATCGTCATCAACTGAAAAATTACAGTCACTTGGAGCTCTAGTGCATATTGGACATAAGGCCGCTAACATTTCGGGTGCTGATGTCGTAATAGCTTCCTCTGCTATTCCAGCAACAAACCCTGAGTTATTGGCTGCTACTGAAAATAATATACAAGTGTTGAAACGGCAGGATGTTCTTGGTAATTTGATGAAAAACAGAGTAGGATGCGCCGTAGCCGGAAGTCATGGTAAGACTACAACTACAGCACTCGTATCAGTTTGCTTACTTGACTGTGGTTTGAATCCTACGTTTGTAGTAGGGGGAATGGTAAATGGTCTAGATACAAATGCTCGTTATGGCGAGGGCGAACCATTCGTTGTGGAAGCAGATGAATATGACCGCATGTTCTTAGGTTTGTGCCCTAAAGTTAGTATTGTCACTAATGTAGATTATGATCATCCTGATTGTTATAGTACGTTTAGTGATATGGAGGATGCTTATCGGGAGTTTGTAATGTTGACTCCGCCAGAAGGTCGACTTATCGTAAATCAAGATGACGTTGTGGCCCGTAAACTGGGTGTTCAGGCGAGAATATCTGGCATTCCTGTTGTGACATATGCACTTCAAAATGAAGCTGATTGGAAAGGAGAAGATATACGTGTCAATAGGGATGGGGGCTGTAGTTTCTCTTTAGTGAATTCTAGTAACCAATACGTTACAAATGTGCATACTCGTCTAGTAGGTAAGCATAATGTCATGAATACATTGGCTGCAATAGCAGCTGCTGAATATTACGGCCTAAGTATTGAAAATATACTGTCAACGTTACGAGAATTCAGAGGAGTTAAGCGGCGTTTTGAGATTAAGGGGAAAAGCGCAGGTATTACTGTTGTAGATGACTATGCTCATCATCCGTCGGAAATACAAGCTACACTTAGTGCAGCACGCCTACACTTCCCCAACCAGAAGTTATGGGTTTTGTTCCAGCCTCATACTTACTCTCGTACTGGTGCTTTGAAGTCAGAAATAGCAGCGAGTTTTGTGGATGCTGATCATGTGGTCATAACAGATATCTTTGCTTCGCGGGAGACAGATGATGGAACTGTTACCTCGGAAAGTATTCTGGAATTGATGAACCATGCAGATGTTCATTATATTGGAGACCACCAGGAAGCAGCACGCTATATTGCTGCCCAGATGACATCGGGAGATGTTCTTATTACCTTGAGTGCAGGTGATGGTTACAAGGTTGGTGAGTATGTCCTTGATATGCTTTGCTCAAAGAGTTCTCAGGATAGTACGATAGAGCCCCTTTTTGCACAACTTGGTGAAAAAGTTAGAAGAAATGAGCCTATGGCACGTTACACTTCTGCCCGAATTGGAGGTCCAGCTGACTTTTTCTTACAGGCTAGATCAGTAGATGAACTTTCCACTGCAGTTCAGATAGGTTGGGGAGCAGGTATTCCTGTGTTTGTGTTTGGGTCTGGTTCAAATTTGCTTGTCTCAGACCAAGGAGTGCGTGGATTGGTGGTTCACAATCTAGCCAGAGGTGTTGTGTTTGAAGAAGAACGTCAATCACGTCTGCATGTAAGTGCCGAATCCGGCACCATGTTGGCAGCATTAGCACGTATGTGTATTAATCGTGGTGCAGCCGGACTTGAATGGGCTGTTGCTGTACCAGGAACTGTAGGAGGAGCAGTAGTGGGTAATGCAGGCGCTCATGGCAGCGACATATCTTCTAATATTCTTTTGGCTGATATCTTGCAACGCGAGAAAGGTACAAATAGTTGGACATTGCATGACCTAGAGTTAGATTACCGTTCTAGTAAGTTAAAGATTATAGAGGATGATTTTGTAATGTTGCGAGCTGAGTTTGTACTTGACCATGCTGATAGTGAAACACTTAGATTACGTGCATCACGGTTTAGTCAGCATAGACGTGAAACACAACCACGTGGTGCAAGCATTGGTTCCATGTTTAAGAATCCTCCTGGCGATTATGCTGGCCGGCTGATTGAGGCTGCTGGCCTAAAAGGTCTCCGTTTAGGACAAGCAGCGATTTCTAATGTTCATGCTAATTTTTTCGTTAATCTAGGAGGCGCTAGTGCTATGGAGGTGTCTGATTTGATTGACAAAGCGTGTGACACCGTCCTGAAAATGTTTGATGTTGATTTAGAGTTAGAAATACAATTAATAGGTGAATGGCTATAAGCCCATAAATTGCTTTCGATGAGTATAAATAAGGTGCGCATAGGTATACTATTTGGCGGTAGATCAGGTGAACATGAGGTGTCCTTGAGGTCAGTTCGATCTGTGCTGCAAGCAATTGACCGAGATAAGTATTTAGTCATCTTAATTGGAATTACCAAGAATGGTCGATGGATTGGAGGTGACAACCCACTTGCGGCTTTGGAGGATGGCGGCGAGGCTATTAATCACTGTCCAGACACTATTTTGCTGGTAGATCCTTCGAACAACTCGTTGTTACAAGTGTCTCGTAAAATAAGTGAAGACAAGATGAATGTAAATAGAATTGAAGATCTGGACGTTGTTTTTCCGATACTCCATGGGTCATTTGGTGAGGATGGCGCAGTACAAGGTCTTTTAGAGCTAGCCGACATACCTTATGTGGGTTCTGGAGTAGTGGGTTCAGCAGTTGGTATGGATAAAGGAGTGTTCAAGTCTGTTATGTGTACTGCGGGGCTGCCGGTTTTGCCATCTATAACGATTAATCGCAGCGAATATTGGCAGGATCCTGAAGTCATGGTTAGTAGAATACTCGAACAACTTACTTTACCTGTGTTTGTTAAGCCAGCTAATCTAGGATCTTCCGTAGGGATCACTAAGGCTACTGATATTGTGGAATTGAATTTTGGTCTTAATGAAGCTAGCAAATGGGATAGAAGAATCGTGATAGAGGAGGGTGTAGATGCTCGCGAGATAGAAGTTGGTGTCTTGGGAAATGATGATCCTCAAGTATCGGTCGCAGGAGAGGTAGTTCCACACCGTGACTTTTATGATTACGATGCTAAGTATGTTTGTGATGACTCAGAACTTCTTATTCCAGCACCCATTAGTCCTGATCAGCTAGTGCGTGTGCAGGGAATGGCCATTGCTGCATATAAGGCGGTTGATTGTTCTGGCATGGCACGTGTAGATTTCTTGCTAGAAAAGTCAAATAGAAAATTGTGGATTAATGAACTTAATACCATACCAGGTTTCACAAATATCAGCATGTATCCTAAGTTGTGGCAGGCCTCCGGTATTGAGTACCCTGAACTCATCGATACACTAATAGAGCTGGCATTGGAGAGAAAAGAACAGCGCGAAAATACGCAAAGATCTTTTGAGGTATTACATTGAGCTTATTACGAAATCTAACCCCGTCTTTTGTTCGACGGATGAACATTGCTCATCCTACAACTAGAGCTGCCACTAGGCCGATATCACGGACTCCAACTGAACTGGATGAAGCTCGCAGGAAACGAAATAGTAATAAAAGACGTATACATAATGTCAGTAGAACAAAACTTGGAAGAAATGCTGTTGCTAAACGTACTGGTCGGCTAAAATTCCCTCTTTTGCTCGATCGAGTGAGCTGGCGTCTTGCAAGCATGGGGATTGTAACGTTGTTTGGATCATTACTAGGTTATGCAATCACAAATGAAAATTTCTTTGTCGACTCTATAGAACTTGTGAGGACTGATTATGTTACTGGGGACGAGATTTATCGTGCTTCTGGTGTGCATGGAGTGAATGTGTTTTGGATTAACCCTGCAGACGTGCAGTCCAATATCGAGAGTGTTCCAGGTATTGAACTCGCTGTAGTGGAATTTGAGTGGCCTTCAACATTGTATGTGGAAATCAAAGAAAAAGAGCCAGTTATTTTATGGAAGCAGGCGGGAAAATCAGTTTGGGTTGATGAGGTTGGTAAGACTTTTCCAGCCCGTCACCACTTGAGTTGGCTGCTTCCTATCATAGTAGATGATGCCACAGAGCCTCTTGGCATTGACGAGTATATTCCCATTGATGTAGTGGAGGGTGCCAGGCAGTTAAAGGCCCTACGACCAAATATAGAGTTGCTGCATTACGATGTGGGTCGAGGTCTTTCTTATCAAGATGGCAGGGACTGGAGAGGTTATTTTGGTAGTGGGAACAATATGGGCACAAAACTTTTAGTATACGAGACTCTGATAGAGAATTTGATGAGTCGAGGTATTTGGCCTAAGATAATTAGTGTAGTGGAGCCCGGTACACCCTTTCATCGGGAATGAACAATTGATTAAAGTTATTATTAATTACAGTAAAAAGGTATGCTATGACTAATACTACGTTAATTACTGCCATTGATGTTGGTACAACCAAGGTGTGTGTTTTGGTAGCCGAGTTGTTGGACACGGATCATTATGAAATCCTTGGAGTTGGTGTTGCTTCTTCAAAAGGCATAAGAAAGGGTGTAGTGGTTAATATGAAAGAAGCCAAGATGAGTATTCGTGAAGCTGTTGAAGCTGCGGAGCGGTCGGCTGGATATGAAATCGACACTGCATTTGTAAGTATAGCTGGAGCGCATGTGGAGGCTGTAAACAGTCATGGCGTGGTCGGAATATCGGGTGACAGTATTATCACTCAAGATGATATTGATCGTGCATTAGATGCTGCTAGGGCTATCGTCATACCTCATAACCGGGAAGTACTACATATAATCCCACGCAATTTCATAGTTGATGGTCAAGAAGGCATCCGGATGCCGCTAGGTATGCATGGATTTCGTCTTGAAGTCGAAGCTCACATAATTACAGCGGCTAGCACAACTGTAAAGAACTTATCACAGTGCATAGAGGATGCTGGAGTTATGGTAGAGCAATTTGTGCTAAATCCTCTAGCAGCTTCCGAAGCATCTCTTACTGATACCGAACGCGACTTAGGAGTTGTGTCCTGTGATATTGGTGGAGGAACCACAGACGTTGCAATTTTTATCGAAGGAAATGTTTGGCACACTGCAGTGATTCCTATTGGTGGAAACAATATTACCTCCGATGTATCCCATGGGCTTCGTTTGCCTGCGGCAGTTGCGGAAAAGGCAAAGATTGCACATGGACATGCCTGTACTCAGGAGGTTGATAGTAGTGAAGTTTTCAGCGTACAGCCGTTTGGACATGAGCAACCTATAGAGGTTAGTAGGTCCAAACTGGCAAATGTTGTTGAAGCTCGTGCTGAGGAGATTTTTGATTTATTGCTTAGAGAGGTCAGACGCTCTGGTTATGATAGCTTGCTTCCTGCTGGTGTCGTATTGACTGGAGGCACGTCGCGTTTGGCAGGCTTTAGGCAGTTGGCTACCGGGTCTTTAGGATTACCAGTCCGAGTATCTGAGCCCAGTGACTTGCGTGGTCTTGTGGATCAGGTGCAAGGCCCTGAGTTTGCTACTAGTGTTGGACTGCTAAACTGGGCAGCTCGTGAATCGGGGAATTTTAACGGAGTTAGTATTAATAGTCATTCTGAGAATGGACGCTACAAATCAGGTTCTGGATCGAGTAAAAAAATTTGGGGAGTTATCAAAGATTGGGCCAAGCGCCTAACTCCCTAATATTGTAAAATCTTTTGTTGGAGTAACTGGAAAATGATGTGACTTGTTGTAGAAACGAACGAGGCATGGCAAAACAATTAAGAGGCATAGTGCCATAATATATATCTAATATAAATAAAGGTACAAAAGGTGTAATTCCAATGGAAATGGAACAAGGTATAATGTCAAATGTAGACAAAGGATCAATAGGGAAAGCTGCGTATTTTGTAGCTCCATCAACTCAGACCGAACATCAACAACAAACCCTGAAACGGGAATCTGGGACATTGAGATCGGATACTCGGCAGGATAGGAGGCCTATTCGTATGAAACCATCACCTCAGACAGAGACATTTGCAAGAATCAAAGTGGTTGGCGTGGGCGGAGGTGGGACCAATGCTGTAAATCGTATGATTTCAGATGGATTGCAGGGCGTTGAATTTATTGCAATCAATACAGATGCACAAGCTTTGCTTCAATCTGATGCAACATGTCGAGTGCGCATCGGACCTAACTTTACTCGGGGATTAGGAGCCGGAGGGAATCCTGAAACTGGCGCTAAAGCCGCAGAAGAATCTGCCGACGAATTATACGACGTGCTTAAAGACGCTGATATGATCTTTATTACTGCTGGAATGGGTGGAGGTACTGGTACTGGAGCAGCGCCCATCATAGCTCAGATTGCAAAGGACATGAGAACACTTACTATTGGTGTGGTCACTCGTCCCTTTACATTTGAGGGAGCTCGCAGAGCGCAACTTGCTGAGGATGGGATACAACAGCTAAGAACTAAGGCCGATACCTTGATTGTGATTCCTAATGATAAACTGCTGCAATTAGTTGATCAGGATGCCTCTTTAGAGGATTCTTTGAGGGAAGCAGATGATGTGTTGCATCAGGGAGTTCAGGGTATTTCTGAATTGATCACCATACCTGGCCTTATTAATTTGGATTTCGCCGATGTTAGAACAATTATGGCTGAAGGTGGAGCTGCATTGATGGCAGTTGGCAGTGGATCTGGAGAAGATAGAGCTAGATTTGCCGCTGAGGATGCTATAAACAGTGAGCTCCTAGATATTAGTATTGACGGAGCTCGTGGTATCTTATTTAATGTTACTGGAGGTCCAGACCTTAGCTTGTTTGAAGTCAATCAGGCAGCCGCAATTATTAAGGAGACTGCGCATCCAGATGTGAATTTGATTTTTGGTGCAGTGGTTGATCCTACTATGGGTGATGAAATAAGGATCACTGTTATAGCAACTGGATTTGACCGTGAGGGCAGCATGCGAGTAAAAGCGATTGATTATTATGAAAAGATGTCGGCTATTCAAACTGACAACACGGAATCGGGTGCCAAAGCAGAAAAAGTAGAAGTAGAAGCTGAGGTAGGGGAAGCTCTGCAGATGGATCAGAATACATACGAAGCCGACTTAATTGATAAAGCGTTTGATCCTAGTTCTTTGGACGTGCCGGCATTCTTACGACGTCGTTCTTGACAATGCATAAAGCATTAATGGACAAAATAGTTAATAGGCTTAATTTTAGTAAGCGGTAGTGAGCTGAATTGCGTATAGGGAATATGGCCATTAGCTTGCAGAATATGTAGACTTACAAAAAATACATACCCTAGAAAATTTAAGGTTAAAACTTGCGGGGATATGCTTTGAAAAAACCAAGGTACGTGATAGACTGCCATTGTTCAACCCAACATATCGGCTATAAGGTTTTTATTGATGCATATATGGGGTATTTTGGTAATCAGTTTGGTTCTTTTGCGTGTGTATCTGTAGGGTAAATTAGGAATAAAATGTACTGTCCATTTTGCAAATCTGACAGGTCTAGAGTAATTGATACTGATCATGATTCTAGGGGAGGAGTAAGGCGTAGGAGAAAGTGTAGCGATTGTGGAGATCGATATACTACTTATGAACGCGCCGTAAAATCTTTACCTTTCCTGATAAAACAAGATGGACGGCGAGAGAATTTTGATAGGGAAAAACTAGAGCGCGGTATACGTGTGGCCTGTGCCAAAAGGCCAGTTGCTAGTGCCGACATAGCTAGGCTAGTTGGAGAAGTCGAAAGTAAGTTATTAATTATGGGTAAGACGGAAACTTCAAGTCGTGTTGTAGGTGACATAGTTATAGAGGGCCTGAAATTGTTGGATCAGATCGCTTACATTCGTTATGCGATAGTTTATCTTGGTCTTAGTGATTTACAATCTGTACGCGAAGAAATTGACAGGTTATTAGTATAGTTAGATCAGAGGAGAGTAGCAATGATTGAAACTGAAAAGAGGTCCTCAGAGGCAAAATATCGAGTAGGTGACGGTAGTAACGGTGTTGAAACGGATAACAACTATCATCTGCGGCCAGTAAATTCACTTACAGAAAATGCTCAGATTGTACTGGAAAAACGGTATTTGCGTCGTGGTGAAGATGGGAACCCTATAGAGACAATTGAGGAAATGTTTTGGAGAGTTGCATACAATGTAGCTCTTGCAGAGCGAGAATTTGATTCTGACTCCGATCCAGTGGCTGAAGATTTCTATCGACTTCTGACAGAATTGCGATTTCTGCCAAATTCACCAACTTTTACGGGCGCGGGCACTCCACTTGGTCAATTGGCAGCCTGTTTCGTACTTCCAATATCAGATGATATGGGTGGTGATTCGGCTGGTATTTTCCAGACACTACGTGACGCTGCTTTAATTCAGCAAACTGGTGGAGGCAATGGGTTCTCTTTTTCTAGTTTGCGTCCTAGAGGATCTATAGTTAAATCATCAGCAGGTGAAGCAACAGGCCCGGTTGGTTTCTTGCGTGTGTATGATAGGGCATTCGGTGAGATAGCCCAGGGTGGTACTCGTCGTGGAGCAAATATGGCTGTTTTGAGAGTGGATCACCCTGATATTTATGATTTCATTACTTGCAAGACTGATGAAAATCAAATTACCAACTTTAATATATCAGTTGGTGTAACTGATAATTTTATGACTGCTGTGGCTAATGATATGTCATTCGATCTTATTCATCCTCAAACAGGAGAAGCTACCAAGACTGTACAAGCTCGAGAGTTGTTTGATACTATTGTCAAATATGCTCACCACAATGGAGAGCCAGGCGTATTGTTTTTGGATGCTGCTAATCGACAGAATCCATTGCCTCATTTATATCAGCTTGAATCTACTAATCCTTGCGGTGAGCAATTCCTGGGCCCTTATGAAAATTGTTGTCTCGGATCCATTAATCTTGCTCAACATTGTGGTCCAGAAGGAACCGTAGATTGGATTGGTTTGGCAGGCACAATTTCAACTTCAACACGTTTTCTTGATAACGTGGTTACAGCCAATTCCTATATTTCTAACGTACCACAATTGCGAGAGGCAGCCCTGCAAGCTCGGCGCATAGGTTTGGGAATTATGGGACTCGGAGACTTGATGTACCATATGAACATTCGCTACGGTTCTGATGAATCTGAGGAATTTGCTAGTCAAGTAATGGAGTTTGTACGTTACCATTGTATGCTAACTAGCATCAACCTATCAGAGCAGAGAGGACCGTTTTTGGCAATTAGAGGAAGTATCTATGATCCCGATGAAATGAACTGGACACCTCCCAAGCCTATAAATCAATATAGTAGGGACTTTGACCGTCCTTCATTAGATTGGGATGCAATTGTGAATGGAATACGTGATCATGGTATTCGGAATGCTGCCCAAACTACAATAGCACCAACCGGTACAATTGCTACAGTAGCTGGATGTGAAGCTTATGGTTGTGAGCCAGTATTTGCACTTGCTTATATGAGACATGTGAATGACAAAGATCAAGACCTTAAGCTTGAATATGCTAGCCCCATGTTTAAAGAAGCTCTAGTTTCAGCTGGGATGGATGAGTATGAAAGAAGTGAAATCATCACTGAAGTAACAAGGACTGGATCATGTCAGGATGTTGATCAGATACCTCAACATATCCGTGACACATTCGTGGTATCACAAGATATCACAGCTGAACAACATGTACGTATGCAGGCTGGCCTTCAGGCGTTTGTGGACAATAGTCTATCTAAGACCTGTAATTTCCCCGAGGATGCTACTCAGGAGGATGTAGCGGAAGCATATACCCTAGGATGGAAACTGGGTTGCAAGGGCCTTACCGTATATGTCACTGGAAGTAGGCAAAAGGTTGTATTAGAGACAAACGATACTGCGGAAACTGCTACAGGCGAATTGGATCTATCTGAATATGAGACCAGTAAGTCGCATGTCAAATCACAATCTGAACAACTATTATTCCCTGAATCGAAAAAATCACGGCCTACTAGACTCCATGGAGTTACATATCAGGTAGATACTCCTATGGGGAAATCCTATATAACTATCAATGAAAATGATTTCAATGAACCTTTCGAGGCATTTATTAGTACTGCTAAAGCAGGTAGTGAAACTTCTGCGATTTCCGAGGCTATAGGTCGCCTCATATCCTATGTATTGCGTATTTCTTCACCAATAGTTCCAAAGGATCGTTTGGAGGAATTAGTCAGGCAATTAGAAGGAATAGGCGGAGGAAGATCACTTGGATTTGGACCTAACAGAGTAAGGTCCTTACCAGATGGAGTGGCGCGTGCTCTGCGTGGGTACTTAGACGACAAAATTGATGGCGATATTAACGACTATTCTACTAACGAAGATGAAGGACAACTTACTTTTCAATTTGGCGCACTTTGTCCAGAATGTGGAGAGGCAGCTGTAGTAAATGAAGAGGGATGTCGCAAATGTTACGCATGTAGCTATAGTGAATGCTAACTAGTTGTTTGTAATATTGAATTGACAACAAATTTATTACGGGATGTGTTTGTAGTATAGGATACATCCCGTTTGAGTTAATTTGAACTCTTAGCGAGTGCCACGAATTCAAATGTGATATCTACTTCATTTTCCGCCTTGAGAATTCCTGAGATGTCAGGTGGATCAAATCCGAAATCAGTCATCTGTAGTCTGGTAGAAGCATGTCCAACTATTTGATCATAATTTATGGTTAATGTAACTAAGAACGAAGCTGGCTTGGTGGTGTTACGTACTGATAAATTGCCATCTATTTCAAAATCTACCATATCGCCTGGTATATATTTCTCAGGTAAACCTCTCAGTTCAGTTGGAGTGAAGACTGCTATAGGGAATATATTGCTTTCTAACCAGCGGTCACGTATAGCGTTATCCCGCCGTGATTTGTCGCTTTTAAAAGACTTGATGCCAACTGTTATTTCTCCTACTGAACTTAAATTGGGTTTACTAAAATCCACCAGTATTTCCCCTGAAACAATGTTTGTTACTCCTTCTGCATAATTGTAGCGATTGTTTTGATTGAGGAATATTTCACCTACGCCATAGCTGACATTTGACTCTGATTGATCAATCACATACAAAATTGACTTTGTTGGTACTGAGGTCTCTGCTGTTATCTGAGTTGGAATAGCTTCAGTTGGTAAGTCTGTATTGTCTTTCTGGTTCTTTTCCAGGCTGCTCTTAGTAGGATATACAGAAGCTTCCGAGAACTTTTCAACAGTAATGTTTTCCGAGATCTCAAGTGTTGCGATCTCAACAATACCTATTGCTTCTTCACTCTGGTCAGCAGGATAGTTTTCTGGATTAGTATCCTTAGCACATGCTGCAGACAGTAATATTATAGTACAAACAAACCATCTTATACGAAATCTGAACAATTTGGACCTCCACATATTTTGATCAATTTCCTGAATTAATTAAGTGAATTATACACATAATATAACTATTATAAATATAGTGCGATTTTTGATAAGGTACTCAGACTGACCTGATGATATAATCTCGGCCTCTCATGGACCCTTTCACCCCAGCATTATTCTTGACTATTGGGGCGGTGGCTGTTGTAATTGGCAGCAATAGACCTTTTGGAATTTACGGTATCACTGCTTTAGTATCAATTGTTGCCGCAATAGCTGTAACTTTGCTACTAGGATTCAGGCTGCCAGCTACTGTAGTATTGTCTCCGTGGCAAATAGAAAATGTGTTCCTAAACTCTTTAAGTCTAACCGTAGATAAGGTATCATGGTTTCTTGCACTGCTGTTAGTGATGACAACAATGTCTTTGTTCTTAACTGGTCTTTCGGAGCGCCTAGAGATGTCTTCACAGGAGCGTGCTGTTTGTTTGGTGGTGGTAGCCTTGGCTTTGTTGACACTATTTTCTGACAATTTGATAACACTTGTATTGGCTTTGACTATCTCGGATATCTTTAATAGTTTGTTTGTATTTGTTTCGAATCGTAAAAGTAACCTACCCCAAGACTTTGCCAGAAATTTGCAGATTCCAGACATAGTACGTTTGTGTACCAACTTATTCTCGATAGGACTGCTGCTTCTAGTAGCATTGGATGATTATACGCTTGTACATACGAATAGTAAAACATTGTCAATTGGACATGTATCTATACTAATCGTTGTTGCCATGATTCGTCTAAACATATATCCAGTTAATGTTAGATTAGTAATAAATGATGCTGTTTCTACGGTGGTAATTACAGTTATAAGTTTGGTCAATATAGTTGTAGCTGTTGACATACTTACATCATTCGAACTGCAAAATTATGCCATCACTTTCCGTGGTTGGTTAACTATCGCTGCTATTTTGTCAGGATTGGTTGGTGGATTTAGATGGTGTATAGCAACCAATCACAGCGAACGCCTATACTCATTACTTTTAGCACAAAGTGGACTTGCTATTTTGACTTTTGTTTGGGGTGGCAACTGGGCTGTAGTTGGTGTACTTTCGCATGTGATGGCTATAGCCGTGTCTGCTGTTGTGATTTATATGGGTGAGGGTCTTATTGGATCAGATAGTAACAGCTTTATCAAACCACTACTAACAGGTTTAGTGTTTGGATGTCAGCCTCTTACTGCAGGGTTCTTGGGTATATTTGTCTTGTACTCTGGACTAATGTCAAACTTGACCTGGGCAATATTTGTTATGCCATCTATGATTGTCATCAATGGTCTAACTATACTAGGTGGATTTCGTCTTTTACGGTTATCTATTGTTGATATTGACACACAACCACCTCTTGTAAATGTTGCAAAGAGTTTAGGAGTGTGTGTTCCTTTGTTGGCTAGCGTAGCAGTTGGATTAGCACCTGATAAATTTGCTTCTTTGATAGGTTTACCAAATTTGCCTGGCTGGAGTGGATTGTTTACCACTAGTGGACTCACTTCACTGGGAACTTCAGTGATTTCAGCGAGTCTCGCAATATTTTTGTGGTATTACAGATCCAAAGTCTTATTTGTTGTAAAAGATTTATCCGGATCCAGTCTTGTGTATGTTGCTGACTCGCAGTGGATACATTTAACTATCTGGAGGATTTATCGTAGTTTAAGTAAAAGCATTCATATGCTTGCAGACATACTTGAGGGTCAAGGTGGAGTACTATGGGCGTTAGTAATAGTATTTGCCATGCTGGTAGTTGCTGGTGGGTGATATGAATAGTGCTTCCCAGATTATTGAAGTACTTCTTCCGCTAGGGTCTGGATATGTGGCAGTTGTAGCGGTGTCTATTATGGCTCCCATATTAGTTGTTGTAGATGACAGAAGGTTGGTAATAGTTGCTTTAGCTGTGTTGTATCTATTTGTAAGCCTATTGTTCACTAATGTTTTGGCTCCTCAAATTGCTGGAATAAAACTGATAGTTTACATGGTAGTCTGGATTATCATTTTTATTTGCGTTCAGCAAAAAGGGTGGAGGTATGGCGAATACAGCAATGAAATTGGTGGTCTCATTGTTAGCGCTAAAATCAGATTCAGGGTTTTTGCGGTGATTGTAGCAGGACTTGTAGGTTGGCAATTGATAGAGACAGGCAAGTTGCCTTTTCCTATTGTTGCGGAATCCGTCACTTTCGGTGCTACACAACTGGTTTGTCAGGGATTGATGTTGCTAGCTATTACTCGACAGCCCTTGAAAGTTGGTATAGGTATACTAATTATGTTTAGTGGCTTCGGCTTATTATATTCGGCTGTTGAGCCGGCTCTTATGGTAGTAGGCATGCTTGGTTTAATAGATATTGCAGTCGCATTGGTAATTTGTTACTTAGAGTTGGTGTGGGAAACGAACACCAATAAAGAGGTGTCAACCTAATGAGCTTGCCAATGTTGTTGATGACTATACCTGCATTTGTTGGAGTTCTTTTATATAACTTGCGACGCTGGATTTGGATTCAGGTTACTCTAGTGTGTGGGACCATGTTATTACTATTTATGTTGGTTCAACAGGCTCCGGTCGATCAATTGGTGGTACTTGCGGGTAGAGATATGTATTTTAGATCATCATGGGAAATTCTAGGTCGGGCGTTCGTTCTTGTACCAAGTGACCGATCTCTACTCACTTTTATTTTTATCTCTGTGTTTCTGTTTGCTGTGAGCGGGGCAGTGGTGTCAGTAACAACCTTATTTTATCCTGTAGTACTATCACTAGTCTCAATCATTATGGCAATAATGTTTGTGCATCCGTTTATCTACGCAGCACTTTTTATACAGATTGCTGCTGTGGCATGTGTGTTCATGATTGCTGATAACGTATATTCACGAGTAACAGGTGCTTTGAGATATCTATCGTTTGCATCTATTGGTGTACCATTTATATTGATGGCTGGATGGCAGCTGGAGATGTACCAGGTGCGTCCAGATGACAATCTATTACTTTTACAGGCATCTTGGATGCTTGGCGTTGGTGTACTGATACTACTAGCTGTGGTGCCTTTCCACTCATGGATACCGATTGTTGCACGTAGTTCCCCGCCTATCGTTGCTGCATTCGTGATAGCAGTGATTCAGGCAGTTATGTTTTTCTTTTTGATAGATATGTTGGTCCAATTCGATTGGCTGCGTAATAATATGCAGTTTTTTCTTGCACTCCGTATAAGTGGTATGCTGATGATAGTCACTGGCGGGGTATTTGTATTTGCTCAACGTAATTTTGGGGGCCTGATGGGATATTCCGCATTGATTGACTGGGGTTGTACTTTGGTTGCCCTTGGGCTGCGATTACCGAATTCTGTAGAAATTGCTGCAATGATTATATGCACACGTGTTATAGCCCTAATAGTCTGGGGAATTGGTGCAGGAACCATATTCAATAACAATAATTCAACATGGGATGTGCGACTGCATATTCGACGAAATCCGTTTGCTACAGTCTCTATGATCGTAGGTGGCTTGTCACTGGCAGCAATGCCTTTGACGGCTGGTTTTCCTAGTCGATGGGCTTTATTACAAATGTTGGCTGGTATATATCCGAATTACGCAATAGTATTGCTAGTTGCAGGTCTGTGTGCTTGGATGGGATACATAAGGGTCATAGCAGAAACAGTTGATCTAACTGGCATAATTGATGGTGATATGTATAGAACCACATCTGAGAGTCGAGGAACGATTGGTCTAAGTGTATTTGTAGTTTTATCTTTAATAATATTCGGTTTAGTGCCTCAATGGTTGTATCCTAAGGCAGCTAGTATGTTTGAACATATAGCAATGATTCTAGTCTAATTTGTGTTGTTTAACAGTAAATTGTATACACCTTCGATACTGCTCACAATTGTTTTCCATTGATACTTGTGACTAACAAGGGTTCGACCTGCTTTGCCTAACTGAGCACGGGTATCTTCCTGACGTAATAGTGAATCAATAGCTCTTATCTGGTCTTCAGGAGAATCAGCTATTATGATTTCCCTACCATTTTTAACAGGAAACCCCTCTGATCCTATTGTAGTGCTAACGATGGGTCTGCTTAGAGCCATAGCTTCTAGTATCTTGAATCTTGTTCCACCACCCATACGTAGTGGGACAACACATACTGTGGCTCCAGATATGTATGGTCGTATGTCATCTACGGCTCCAGTCACTGTTATGCCAGGTTGCTTAGCTAACTTGAGCACTCGTCTTGTAGGTGCTTTACCTACAATAAGGAATTTTGCTTCGTCATGTAGTTGTTGTATCGATGGGAAAATTTCTTTAGCAAACCAAACTACCGCATCCACATTAGGTCTATAATCCATTTTTCCAGAGAAAACTAGTATTGGTGGAGTTATATTTTCACGTTGTATTAACTTTGGATAGTCTGATAGAAATATTCCATTGGGTAATACCACTGGAATAAGCCCTGGAAAAATGTTCTTCAGTGCCGTGGAGTCTTCATCCGAAACACATATCACTGCATCAGACTTTAAGCATGCTTCTAATTCTAGTTTTTTTATACGTCTTAACTGAACTATGGAATAGAATGCAGTTAGCCAGCGTTTAGGTTCTAATATATCCGCACTGATAGCACGGCTCTGTATTACCGTTTCAGCATTGTGAGCGTCATATATTACCATCGGTCGATTAGCTTTATTACTGTAATAATCTGAAATTTGCGTGAGATAAGGGGTCATTTCTAGTCCTTCAATGTGTATTGCATCTAATGTTTGGTTTACCAGTACATCATGTAATTTCATGGAATACTCCGTACTAGATAACCTTTCAGACATGTCAGGTTTGTTGGACAACAGCATTGTTGACATGCGTTGTAACATGTTTCTTGATGGAGTCTCGGCAACTTCAATCGTGGAGCAGCAGTTAGCCAGGTCTTTGGATACAATATCAGATTGGTGTGCGAAGGTAAGTAGAGATATTCGATGGTTTCTTGACAGGCTAGAAATTAATCCCCAGTTGCGTATAGATGCTCCCTGTGTAGGCGGATGAGGTAGGGAAGGTGTCAGGAAAAGCAAATTCATGTTATTTTTGTTGACTGTAATACTCTCTTGTATACATCCAAAGTATCTTGACAGCATTTGTGCCATGTGAACATAGCAGATCTTTTTATACCTTGTGTCTCCAAATCTTCTCTTAGTTTGGCATCTGTCAATAGTAATGATATGGCTTCTTCTATAGATTCAGATGTATCTGGATCACATTGTATTGCTGCATCACTAGCGATTTCAGGCAATGAACCTCGATTCGAGATAACTGCAGCAGTCCCACAAGCCATGGACTCCAATACTGGAAATCCAAAGCCCTCGTAGTGAGAAGGTAACAGAAGTGCGAGTGCTCCGGTGTAGATTGCTGGTAAATCCTCAGTGTCAATATTAGTACGGATTTGTACTTGACCGCTCAGATTTAATTTGTACACCAGCGATTCAATTGGTTCGTGAAGCCACCCCTGCCTACCAATCATTATTAGTGGGGGGGCGTCGTGTTGTTTGGCTAATAAGGATGCGTATGCCTTAAGCAAGCCAGTTATGTTTTTACGAGGCTCAAAGGTCCCAACAAAAAGTAGATATTGGCTTGGTAGTTTTAAGCGGGAAATGATAGATTTCACTAGGTGGCTTGGTTGTGGTTTAAAACGCTCATGCGGTGCCAAGTAGACAGTAGTCACTTTTTCTGATGGTACACCTAGGTGCTCCAGGATATCATTTCGGGTGGAGTGTGAGTCTGCCAATATGGCATCAGCGCGATGAACAGCATCTTGTATCTGATTGTTATAGTATTTCTGACTATCAGGAGTAAGGAAATGTGGATACAGCAGGAAAGATAGATCGTGTATGGTGATAACTGATTTCCATGGTCCTCCACGAGGTGGTATGGAATCTGGTGAATGTAGCAAATGAACGTTTCTCGGTAGCAGCTCGACTGTCAGACTATATCGTTCCAGGAAATGATGAGCCGGCGTCCAGCATTTCACTATCTTAGTGCGTACATTCCTGTGATGTTCCTGCCGTGATTTAATGGCATGGAGCACTAGGTAATCGTTCAGAGTGTCCAACTCAGGTAAGCGTGTGGACAGTTGTTGAATGTACTCTGCTATACCTCCGGCTGAGTAATGTGTTAGTCTCGCATCTACAGCAATTCGCATGAGATGATGATAATGGTCGCTTGCACAGGTGTCAATGCCACTAAATTACCTGTAGTTCAGTTGCTCGTGTGAGTGCATTGTCATATAATCTTTTGTATCATTAGGTTGTAAATCAACATGAAAGATTCAAGGCAAATAATCAATAAGATTGACTGGCTAGACGAGCAGCGTCGCAATGATCGCAAAATGGCGGTGGAGTTGCGAGAACGTGTAAATGCATTGCAGAATGACAATAAGGAATTAGTAGTCCAAATTGCTGCGATGAAAACTGATATTAAGAAGGCACAAGAGTTAGCATCACAAGCTTCTAAAGTTGATGAGATTATCGATAATAATCGATCGGACTTTATGACTAGACTTGATAATATTGAGTCACTACGTACTATATCAGAAATTGAAACGGAGCGTTTACGAATACTAGATAGGGATGCGGTTAACAAATCCATTAGTAATTTGCAAGATAGCATAAGTAAGTTGCGCCAGATCGAGGAACAATTGTCGGCAAGGTATGAAGAAGATCATCGCGTGAGGAGTGAAATTAGTGAGTTAAAACTCTCAATCAATAAAGTAATCAGAGTATCAGATGAAGCTGAACATACAATAGTAACTGTAGAGGAAAGAAGTCGTCAAGATGGTAAACGTGTCTCTGAATTTAAAGGTGAGGTAGATAACCTAAGAAGATTGCTAGATGAAATCAAATCGAAAATAGAGTCTATACAGGATACTAATCTAAGAAACCATAACGATATAAATGACTTGATTGCAATGGAGACTGATCGAAAGATAGTACAGTCCACATGGATCGAGCAACAATCGGTTGTATCATCAGAAAGGGAAAGCTGGTGGCTGGAGTTAGAAAACAAATCTAAAGTAATAGAGACTTTGATACAGGAGTCAGCTTCTCGCATGGAAGAATTTGGAGAAACT
This sequence comes from Anaerolineales bacterium UBA1136, assembly GCA_002311455.1. Lineage (GTDB taxonomy): Bacteria > Chloroflexota > Anaerolineae > Anaerolineales > UBA11657 > UBA11657. Next base: position 32,801 of record DCAJ01000016.1, read on the forward strand.
CATCGTGATATGAAGCAGGCTCTATCAAGTCTTGACAATCACTTGAATGGTATTGAAGAGAGAATTACTGATTTTGCCGAGCTTCAGCGTCATACATTGGGCCGTCACAAAGAGGAGTGGAAAGATTTTGTTACTGAAAACGAAAAACAATGGACGGACCATATGTTGGCTCGGGCAGAACAATGGAAAGAGAAAGATCGCATTAATCAGAAGTACATTGAAAGAGTAAAGACCATAGAAGAATCCGCAAAAGAAATAACTAACTTTGTTAATCAAATGCGAACCACGGATCAAGAGCGTCTTAAAGACATTTTTACTGTAGTACGCAAATTCTTGGCAGTGCACGATAAGCCAGTGAAGAAAGTTCCTTGAGTGCAGGCCGATGTGAATTGGCTTATGATTATCCAAATTTATTCATAAGCCAATAGTTATACTATGCATGTAATTTGTACTGCTGGCCACGTTGATCATGGCAAGTCAACTGTCGTCGAAGCCCTTACAGGGATGGATCTTGACAGATTGATTGAGGAACGAGAGCGTCAGATGACGATTGATCTTGGATTCGCTTGGATGGATTTGCCACCAATAGGAACAGTGGGTATTATTGATGTGCCCGGACATAGAGATTTTATTGGCAATATGCTAGCTGGTGTTAGTAGTGTGACTGCTGCATTACTTGTAGTAGCGGCTGATGAAGGAGTAATGCCTCAGACTAAGGAACATATAGCTATTATGGACTTGTTGCAGATTAATAGCGGAGTGGTTGTTATCACTAAGACTGATTTAGCTGAAAATTCTGACTGGGTTAATTTAGTGCAAGAGGAAGTGACAGAGAGGCTAAGTAATACTACATTGTCAAGTGCTGAAGTGGTATCTTTTACTGCTAAGTCGGGAGATGTTACTGAATTACGTAGTGTCCTTGTGGAGTGTCTTCGTTTACATGTTCCCCAATTGGATATTAATATGCCTCGTCTTAATATTGATAGGGTCTTCACGTTGGCAGGGTTCGGAACAGTTCTGACTGGTACTTTGTTGGGAGGATGCCTTGAGGTAGGTGACGACGTTGAAATTATCCCTATCGGATTGCGTGGTCGTATTCGCGGTTTACAAACCTACAAAACATTTGTTGAAGTAGCTTCGCCTGGTATACGAGTTGCTATTAATGTTGCAGGAGTTAATAGAAGCAAAATTAGACGTGGTGCAGTTTTGGCGTGGCCTGGACAATTCTACGGAACACACCTGATTGATGTTTCTATCCGACTTCTTTCCGAAGAGCATAACTTGATTCCCTTAAGGCATAATGAACAGATGAAGCTATTTGTAGGAGCCGCAGAAGTTATGGCGCGTGTACGTATTGTCGGTGCTGAGAGACTTATGCCAGGCGAAAAAGGATGGCTACAGCTAGAGTTAAGCAGTAAAGTAGTAGTACAGAAAGGTGATAGATTCATACTACGTAGGCCTTCGCCAGGCAACACTATAGGTGGGGGAACTATATTAGATGAGCATCCAGGTATTCGACATTCTTTACATGACCCGACTGCTTTAAAGAGATTTAAGATTATGTCGGATGGATCTCCAAATGAAATATTGCTTCAGTCTTTGGACTCGAATGGAATAATATCTATCAAGAGCGCGTTGGTAAATTCAGGATTGGAATTACATGAAGCGATTACAGTACTAGACCAGATGATTTCAAATGGGGAAGTCGTGGTGTTAGGTGAGTTAGGAAATAAGATTACAGCAGACAGTACACAACTGGTTCTTAGCTACGAATTCTGGCAGAATACAGTTGATAAAATACACGACTATCTGTCTGATTATCACCAAAGGTATCCGTTAAGAATTGGTATTCAGCGTGAAGAATTAAAGAGTCGCATGAGTATTAATACGTATATTTTTAATGCTCTAATAGCAGAGATGGAGACCCAGAGTAAAATATTGAGCTATGAGTCTATATTGACATTGCCAATGCATAGAGTAATTTTGCAGGGTCAACACAAACAACAAGTAGAGGCAGTAATCAAGCAGTTTAGTGATGATCCTCATAATACTCCTTCTAGGAAACAAGTGATTGATATGATTGGAGATGAGCTACTTTCTGTGATGCTAAATCAAGGTATTCTCACATCTATTGCACCAGACCTGTTGTTTCTGTTCCAAACTTACGAAACTATGGTTGAAGAAACGAAAAAATACATTTCTCAAAAAGGGTCCGTTACAGTTGCTGAGGTGCGTGACATGTTTTGCACTAGCCGAAAATATGCTTTGGGATTCTTAGAACATATGGATAATGAGGGTATTACAGTACGAACAGGTAACAAAAGAGAGTTGCTGTAATATATGTATTTTCACCGAAATTGACCTGTAACTTATTTATTTCATTGTGCAATTTGTTGTGATGTATATCACATCTGCTGGTCAGATGCATAATTGCACAAAAGTCAAGAGTATGTGGATAGGATAAGACTTGAACTATCAATCCAAATCTGACGAGCGGTATTTCCATTTACCGTCTATCATTGTGCCTAGTACATTTGTGGAGTGTATCTCCAATGGGTTACAGCAGTAAATGTCTTGGTCTAGCACTACAAGATCTGCCAGTTTACCTGGCTTAAGAGTTCCCAAATCGTTCTCGAGGTAAGCTGCATAAGCTGGGCCAACAGTATAAGCCCTAAGTGCTTCATCAACTGTCAAACATTGATGACTTTGCCATCCACTATCTCCAATATTGGTCGTACGTTTTCTGCGTGTGACTGCTGCGTGAATTCCCCACATCGGGTTGATGCTCTCTACTGGAGCATCACTGCCAAATACTAGGATGGCGCCAGCATTAATCTGAGTGCGCCAAGCGTAGGAACCGGATATTCGCTTTCCCCAATATTTTTCAGCCAAATCCATGTCAGAGGTTGCGTGTATTGGCTGCATAGATGCGATAATCTGTGAAGAACCCAATCGATGGTAGTCATCGGGATGGAGAAGTTGTACATGTTCGATACGGTGTCGTAGCTTTGAAGGCATATGTCCGTGTTTGATTTCATTTTGTCTTAGTTTTTCATATACATTTAGCACTGCGCGGTTTGCCCGGTCTCCAATGGCATGTACAGTCATAGCTAGATTATTTGTATTTGCTCTTTTTGCGATGCTAAAAAGCTCATCTTCCTCAGTTACTACTATCCCATAATTGTTTGAGTCCAGCTCATATGGTTCCAGCATGCTTGCAGTTCGTGCTCCCAGTGCTCCATCCATAAACACTTTAATGCCTCCTATTCGGAGCCACTTGTCACCGAATCCAGTATACAGGCCTTCGGAAATCACCTCATCTATTAATACTGCTGGCATGTTCTTCGTTACACGTAAACCCAGCGTGTTATCTTGCGACATTTGTTTTAAAGCACTGAAAGAGATCCGAGGGTCATAGTCATGAAGACCTGTCAGACCAGTCTTCCATAATTTCTCTTGAGCGAATCTCATGTTGTTAGCTACTGCATTTACTGATAGCTCAGGCATAACCGCTGATATGAGATCAGAAGCAGTTTCATAAAAGATTCCATTGGGGTCTCCAGATTCATTACGGCTTATCATTCCACCAGGCGGGTCAGGGGTTGAAGCGTCAACATGTGCTTTGTTTAGTGCAGCACTGTTTGCCCACGATATATGCATAGAATGTCCTGTCAGGTAAACAGGATTGTTAGGAGCTGCTATATCTAAATCAGATGCACTTGGAACATCCTCACCCCATCTATTGTGGTCCCAACCATGTCCAGTAATCCATTGTCCTTGCGGGGTAATTTTGGCTTGATTTGCTACAATTTGTATTATTTGCTGCTTACTTGGCTGTCCCGCATAAATATCGTTTTCCTGACGTGCAAAATGATCAAAGTGACAGTGGGCATCTATCATTCCTGGAATAACTAGTCTTTCTCTCAGATTAATTACGCTAGTGTTGTTGCCAGCTAATTGGATTATTTCACTATCGCTTCCAATAGCAGAGATTCTATCTCTGGTAATTGCAAGAGCTGTTACTATAATTTTGTTCGGTTCTAGGGTACGGATGCACCCGTTAATCAATATTTGGTCCGGAGACATTAAGAGTCAATTAGTCGGTTTGTAAGAGAGTCCAACTCCTCGTTGGAGTAAAAATATATAACTAAACGTCCAGAACCATTGCGGGTACGGTGAAGTCTTATTTTAGTGCCAACTGAGTTACGCAAGCGGTCCTCTAGGTCTATTTCGTCTCTCGGTCTTTCTGCCCCATATGTGGGTTTTCTGGTAGTGTTACCCATTCCCTGGACGATTTTCTCGGTTTGACGGACATTTAATCTTTCTGTAGCTATCTTACTTAGTACATACTCTTGGTCATCAGGCTTGGAGATTCCTAATATAGCTCTAGCATGACCTTCGGTAATACGTCCTTTAGATAGTGCAGTTTGTACAGATTCAGAAAGGCGCAACAATCTTATAGTATTGCTAATGGTAGTGCGGCTTTTACCTACCTGTTTAGATATTTCATCATGTGACATACCAAAATCTTCAACTAGAGAGTTGTAAGCGTGTGCTGTCTCCAAAGAATTAAGGTTGCTACGTTGAATATTTTCTATTAGTGCCAATTCCAGCATTTCAGCATCTGTAGGAGTATCTCTAACAACGGCTGGTATAGTATGCATTTCTACAATAGATGCAGCTTGCAATCGTCTTTGCCCAGCTATTAACGTGAATTCACCAGTGTTTTCCGTACGCGCTATTACTATAGGCTGCAAAATACCGTGTTTTCGTATAGATTCGGCCAATTCTGCAAGTTCCTCTGTGTCCACCGTAGAGCGGGGCTGCCACGGGTTTAATCGTATGGATGTAATAGCAATTTGAGAAACACCTTGACCATCACGTGTGTTAGATGGTATAAGAGCCTCTAGGCCACGCCCAAGTCCTCGTTTGATAGCCATATGTAAATTATAGATGATTTATTAAATCGCAAGCTAATTTTGTGGCTATAAGAATGATATCTTTTGGAGTAGCTAACAATTCTTGTAAAATCTTATTAATGTGACTTACTGTGATTTGTCGCCAGCAAGGACTTCGTTCGCTAATGCTGCATATGCATCTGCACCTGCAGAGTCGGGTGCATATGTATTTATTGGCTGCCCATGTGATGGGGCCTCAGCGAGTCTAACATTACGAGGTATGACAACCTGAAAAACCTTGTCCGGGAAATGTAGTCGTACTTGGTCTACAACTTGCTGTGAGAGATTAACTCGCGAATCATACATTGTCATTAGCATACCTCTAATCTGTAGGTCAAAATTAAATGCGGCTTGTACACGGTCGATAGTTTCTAGAAGTTGACCTAAACCCTCTAATGCCAAATACTCGCACTGTACTGGTATTACAACCGCTTGTGCAGCCACCAGTCCATTCAGAGTCAACAGTCCTAAGGATGGAGGACAATCAATTAGCACATAGTCATAGCGTTTAGCCTGTAATAGGGCTTGCCTAAGACGTTTTGCACGATCTATCTCATTGACAAGTTCTACCTCGGCACCTGCCAGAGCTGGAGATGATGGTATAAGAGACATGCCTAGCTTTTCGCTTCTCATGGTATTAGCGTGGAGGCGTGTGCTTGAACTTATGAGTAAATTGTACGTTCCTGAATTGATATTCTGCCTTTCCACTCCGAGGCATGCTGTCGCATTTCCCTGCGCATCTAGGTCAACTAACAAAACCTGTTGATTGTGCGTGGCTAGATACGATCCTAGATTGATAGCTGTGGTTGTCTTTCCTACGCCACCTTTCTGGTTTACAAATGCATAGATCCGAGTCATCTACGTCTGCTGGAACACTCCCTTCACTTTTGATGCGATTATATCAGAGTAGTGGGATATGCAGGTGAAATGCCCTATATTATCGTAGTAAAGATGGTTGGATATTGACTCTGCGCTGGTTGCCCTCTCCAGTGCTATTAGTAGTAACTCCAGGATTGTGTTCCAATGTAATGTGAACAATACGCCTTTCGTTAGCAGGCATAGGTTCAAGTGCAATAGGACGTCCAAATTGTTGGACTTGATTAGCCATTCTTTGAGCTAGACGTTTTAGTTGATGTTCTCGGTGTTGTTTGTAACCATCAACATCCAGGCTCAAATTAGCCCTTCTATTTTGTTTGTTAGACACAATCAACCTGGTAAGGTACTCTAGGCTTGCTAGTGTTTCTCCACGTCTACCAATTAGCGTAGCAAGTCCATCGCCCTCAATGTTTATTCTAATGGGTGCTCTAGTATCATTTGGTGAGGTTTCTTGATCTTGCAAACAAATAGTGGCATCTATGTCCATGTGGTGAAGAAATTCAGAGAGAACTCGATGTACACTCACTAATCTAGGCTCACCGCTATTTTGTTCAATCTCAGGTATTGTTGCGAGTATTCGAGCATAACTTTCGGAGTCTGAATCACCATTGTCGAGAACAGTGATGTCTAGATTATCTCTATCAATATCGAGTTCTACTGCTGCTAGATCAATTGCTTTTTCCACATCCTTTGCATGAATTTCTATTCTATTATTGGTTGATTCCATAATAGTATCCTCCTCGATACAATAATCGTTTCCGGATGTTACGTTTAGCGTCCCCGTTTTCCTCCACGCGCTTTTCTGGCTTTTAATCTCTTTGCTTTTCTACTGCTCATTTTTTCTTGAGCTGCAGCGGTCGGATTTGCTGAAGTACCACCTTGCTCAGATTTTTTAGATAGCTTAATTGGTGCCGGAGCAGGAGCAGTGATAGAAGGAATTGGTAACTCTAGTACACCTGCTACTTTCACTGGTACCCACTCTAACTTTTCTCGATTAATTAGCATGTACTGTACTACAGTTACTATGTTGGAGGTAATAAAATAAATTGAGAGTCCTGATGAGAATTGGAGCGCAAAAAATGCAAACATGAGCGGCATCATAGTCATCATAGACCGCTGCATTTGTGCAGATTGATCGCTTGGATCGACGGCAGGTGGAGCCATCATCTTTTGCTGTAATACTGTTGTGATATACACGAATAAAGGTAACACTGGCACACCAATTCCAGACAACATAGGTATCATAGGTATGTAAAACCTATCTGGCTGACTAAGGTCCATCCATAGAAAGTTGCGCTCTACAGGTATCATTTCATGGAATGCTGGGAACCAGGACCGGTATGCAGCTTGGTATAGATCAATCATTTGTATTGGAGACGCCGGAATTGCCCGAAGGATGGACCTATACATACCTATGAGGATTGGGAACTGAATAAACATTGGCAGGCATCCTCCAAGCATTGATGCAGGACTATAACCGATTTTTTGGAGCTCTTTCTGCATACGTTCCGGCTCCCCCTTATATTTCTCCTGTATCCGCTTAATCTCTGGTTGCATTGCCTGCATCTTCATCTGAGACTTCTGTTGCCTGGCTGTTAGGGGGATTAAGAGTGCCCGTATTGCAATGGTCGTTAGAATTAATGACAGAGTGAAACTATTGCCCGTTAATTTGTATATCATTAACAGTGAATTAGTAATTGGGAAAATGACGAGTTGATTCCACATGATTAATAGATACTTCTAACAATATTGAATAATTGCTATTCTGGGGCAAATTGCCATGCAATTTGACCATTTTCTTGATGAATGGCGTGTACTAGATTGTCGCCATTCATAGAAGTTACATAAACTAATCCATTATGCGCTATAGGATCAGCTAAAAGTCGGTCGGAATTCTTGATATCTACTTCGATACTCCAGTTTTGATTACCACTATTTGCATCTATCGAGTACACAAATCCGTTATCAGTGCATACAAATATAGAACCGTCAGCATATGCTGGTGTTCCCCGTGATGCGCTGTCAAGTTGTTGGCTAGTCCAGTATTGACGTCCAGACTCTCTGTTTAAAGCATAAACGTAGCCATCTAAATCGCTAAAAAAGACTTGCTCACTAACTACCACAGGGCTTCCCCAAACCCATCCTTTTGTTTCAAACTCCCATTTTATTCTGCCACTGGCAGCGTCTATAGCATAGGCTTTATTAGACAGCGATCCTAAATATAGTGTATCTTCGTAAATAGTGGGCGAATCAGCTAATGCACCTCCCAGATCCTGTTTCCAGGACTGTGATCCACTCTCAATTTCTATAGATGTCAGAGAGTGATCCATACTTGGTAAGTATACGTGGCCGTGCTTAGCGGCTGGTGGTGCCCATAGTTCTTTTCCCGATTCAAATTTCCAGGACGTTTCTCCTGTGGAAATGTGCAAAGCGTACAATGTGCTTCCAGAAGTAAAAAATGCCAATTTTGAGCTTATGCTAGTGCCAGTTGGTGCTGTACCAGATTTATTGTTTGTTGCACCAAAGTTCCACATTTCATTTCCGGTTTTGATATCAATAGCAAAAATATACTTGTTGTCTGATGTCACCATTACTGAATCATTAATATGTGCTGGGGATGCAAACAATTTACTTCTAGTGTTATCAGACTTGCTGGGAAATTGCCATATCAATCTACCATCGTCTGATGATATTGCATATACTGCATTATTATTTGCTATTACTAACTTATTTTCAACCATAGTAGCATTGGGCCATGAACTTGCTGGCAAAGCACCGCTGCAACCAGTCAATAACAGTACTATTGTTGCTGCAACCACAACAAAATACACATCGTGTTTCATCA
>DCAJ01000016.1:41518-50278 GCA_002311455.1 Anaerolineales bacterium UBA1136
AATAAAATGTATATCGTGTTTCATCATATGCTTAAGCTTGTACATAATGTCTGATTTTTATATATTACCTATATGGAGGTTAATGCTATCAGTTTGATCAGGAGTAGGGTCATAACCTCCTGGATTGAGAGGATGGCATTTCAAAACTCGGCGGAAAATAAGAACGCATCCCTGAATAATTCCAAATCTCAATATTGCCTCATAGCCATATTCTGAGCACGTAGGTTGAAAACGACAATTAGGTGGCATTAAGGGTGAAATAAATTTTCTATATAATATTATTGCAGTAAGTAACAATTTTTTCATCTAGCGTTCTTTATCTCTGCTTTTTTCAATAATGAGGCTTGCATGAACAGATAAGTTACTGCTGAGATTACATCATCTACTTTGCAATTATCTAGAGATGGCCTAGCAATTAATAGTAAATCCCGGCCAGGTAAAATGCTTGTTCCATGACGGCGAAATGCTTCGCGCAGCAGACGCTTAGCTCGATTTCTATTGACCGCGTTGCCTACATGTCTACTTGCCACAAAACCTATTCTTGAGTATGGTAGCGAATTTGTGATAACTTGTAAAACTGCTAGCGGGTGCGCCCACGATTTTCCGGAAAGTTTCACTCTTTTAAAATCACTTTGGCCACGCATCATAATCATAAGCGAGACTTTCTGGGTGTTTCATTTACGTTTATTGTTGCTCGAGGTACTACCACTTTTAGTCCCTTTCCAGTCCACACGTGGTTTAACATGAGTGCGTTGTGGGGCTAGTACGCTGCGGTTTTTACGACGTCTAGACTTGAGAACTTCTTGTCCGCCTGCAGTACTCATACGTTTTCGGAATCCGTGAACTCTTGCACGTCTTCTAATCTTTGGTTGATATGTTCGCTTAGGCATTATGGAGCCTCACACAAAAGTGCGGCTCGACGTGCTGCTGTTCTTACCCGCCGGCCGCTCTATGTCTATACTGTTTTCTCTGGCTTTCAATGGGTGCCATTATACCTGACGGTAGAGTGCAGGTCAAATATGTGTTGTAATGATCTTGTACAAATGTGATTGTACTAATGAATATCTTATTCGGAACGATCTTCAATGTGTACGTCAGTTGTTGGTGAAACGGATTCTTGGATAATTCGTACTTCACGCTGAGGAAATGGAATCAGTATGTTTGCGGATCGCAAGGCGTTATATACAGATGTGTTAACTCGGTCAAACATTGGTCGAGTCTCAATGTAACTTTCTATCCACCAGCGCAATCTAAATATTAGAGCAGAATCACCGAAATTTAGGAAAAGTGCGTCTACTGGTCTGTTGTCAAGCACTCCTTCAACACTGCGGATAGCGTCGGTTAGAGTTTTACGAGCGAATTCTAGATCAGATCCATAGGCAATACCCACTTCCATCTGGATTCGATAATGTGTGTCAGGGAAAGAATGATTCACAACAAGGCTCTTTTCTATAACTGAGTTAGGTATAATAACTGTCCTATTGTCTAAGGTTTGAATCCTAGTACTTCTTAGTCCTATATCGATTACATTACCCCAAGTATCTAGGTCTGTGATTTCAATGCGGTCACCTATCCAAAAAGGGCGGTCAATCATAATTAATATGCCGCTTATAGTATCTGACAAGGCTGCCTGTGCAGCTAGTGCTATAGCCAATGTACCTATTCCCATTGTAGCTACGAGTGCACTAACATCAACATCGAAGCGGCCTAGTAGTATAATTATTGCTATACCTCCAATAATCGCGAGAATTATTCTTCGCAATAAAGGCACAGCCTGAGTTGCAAGCCTAGGATCGGTGGTTTCTGTTAGGTGTTGCGTATACCACACAAAATATGCTGCGACACTTCTCCATATTAGTGTAACAGTTAGAGTAAGGTAAGTTACAAAAAAGAATTGTCGCCAGAATGGTAATAGTGCTAATGGCAAAAAGACAAGTCTTGCAATTGCCCAGTTTGCTGTGGCTGCAATCATGATCCAATATATTGGTGTTCGGGCAGCCGGAAGCAATGCATCGTCAAGTTTGGTTTCGGTGCGCCCAACTATGGTTTGTATGAACCTAGTTAACCATGTAGTAACAATTTTGCGTCCAATAGTAGGGACAACTACCAGTACTATGGCAGAAATTCCTATTTCGACCCATTGTGTTGAGTTAAGTCCTAGAAAACCCATTGATAATTATCTCAGCTTCTTCATGCAGTCTCTAATTCTGTCAAACAAAACTGTATTTGCCTGTCTAAGTCATTATTATATCTATAAAATAATTTTATGTTGTACTAATCTATGTGTATCACAGACAGGTTAGTACACCGATTCGAAGATATAGTACAGTTTCAACAAACATAGTATTATAGTATTGAAAGTCAATACGAGCTGATACAAAACATGACTTGATCATAGCATTTGCTGTATAAAAATTACTATTAATCTTAGGGTCTATGCTAGACTAACATTAAGAAGTCCTAAATATAATTGATGAATGCGGAGTAAAATAATTGCACTGCACTATAGAGGAAATTCATGACCACAATTCGAGATGTTGTTGGCTACATTCATGCTAATAAGAGTAAAGCTTTAGAAAGGCTTTCTGACTTATGTGAGATTCCCAGTATATCTACCTTGCCAGAGCATGATTCAGACATGCATAAAGCGGCAGAGTGGCTATCTAATGGAATGCAGGATTTGGGTATGGAATCTGTAAGAATTATTCCGACAGATGGACATCCGGTTGTTTACGGCGAGCACGTGAGAGCCGAAGGTCGTCCCACAGTCTTAATTTATGGTCATTACGATGTACAACCTGCTGATCCCCTTAGTGAATGGTCATCTCCGCCTTTTCAACCGACAATTCGTGGGGAAAATCTATACGCGAGAGGTGCGTCGGACATGAAAGGGCAAATCATGGGGGTATTCTCGGCGTTGGAGGCGTGGAAGAATGCCGGGGATGGATTTCCGTTAAATATCAAAATCATGCTTGAGGGAGAAGAAGAGATTGGATCACCGAATTTGGCAGGTTTTGTCGAGGCTAATCGCGACTTGTTGAATTGTGACCTGTGCATGAATGCAGACTCGAGTATTGGGAGCATAGACAATCCTGCTATTGTCTATGGTTTGCGTGGTCTAGCCTATTATGAGCTCTGGGTATACGGTCCAGATACTGATTTGCATTCAGGTCTATTTGGGGGTGCGGTGCATAATCCTGCGATTGTGCTATGTCAATTAATTGCCGGTATGCATAAGTCGGATGGCTCTATAAGTTTGCCCCTATGTTACGATAATGTCGAGGAGATATCTGAAGAAGAGAGACTGGAAATCAATAGATTGCCATATGATGAGCAATCGTTGCGCTCTAGTGCGGGCAATCCACCTTCGCTATTTGGAGAATCTGGCTATTCCTCGATCGAGCGTATTTCAGTGCGCCCATCACTAGATGTTAATGGACTTTATGCTGGTTTCATTGGTTCCGGGAGTAAGACAGTTATCCCTTCTAAGGCAATGGCAAAGCTATCTTTGAGGCTAGTGCCTAATCAAGATCCTGTAGGCATAACACAGAGTCTCCGAAAGTATCTATCTGAAAATGCACCGGGTACTGTGAGGTGGGAATTAAAGGAGCTGGCACATGCAAGTCCAGTTGTGGTAAATCGGGATTTTGTTGGGGTGCGAGCCGCCGTAGATGCAGTGGAATCTGTGTTTGGCGTAGTCCCAGTTTTTATGCGTAATGGTGGTANNCCAGTAGTTGGTATGCTCAGCGATATGCTGGGGATTGAAACAGTGATGCTAGGATTTGCGCTAAATGACGATGGTATTCATGGTCCAAATGAGAAATTGCACGTACGGACTTTTCATAATGGCGTAGCGTCGTACGCTCATTTCTTCAATAATTTGGTCAAGGAAGCTGATTAGAATTACAATAATTAGTGATTGTCTAGAACAACCAATTTGTAGCCGATACTATTGCCTATGTGTTGTCTAAACATATGTGTTTACTGTAGATGATGTAACCATCGTAGAATAGTGAATCATTTCAAGCTTTCGCGCCTGTTCAGTACATCACGCAATAGGATAGTGCATGGTCTGGTGAATAAACCACGATTACAAATTGGTAGAGCCACTGATCATCCACCAAATAGCTGCATTCCATGCATAACTCTAGGCCATACTCAAAGTATTGGTCTAGTTCGTAAACACAATGAAGACTCTCTGTTTGCTTTGACAGGTATAAATGCAGGTGATGCTGTACAACATAACTTTGGGCTTTTTATAGTTGCAGATGGTATGGGCGGTCATGAGAAAGGTGAGCGTGCTAGTACAGTTGCTGCACAATCTGTTGCCAGAGTAGTGGGGAATTACATTTTCTCTAAAATGCTGGAGGAAATCGAAGGAGTTTCCGATGTCAAAACACTGAAGAAGTTGTTGTACTCTGCTTTAAATCAATCTAATAATGATGTATCTACCAGTGTTCCTGGGGGAGGGACTACAGTTACTGCACTATTGCTAATGGGTGAAAATGCGATTATAGGGCATGTAGGTGATAGTAGAGCTTATATATTAGATTCAGGAAGACTTGTGCAGCTTACCAAGGATCATTCATTGGTGCAGAAAATGCATGATCTTGGTGAAATTACTAATACAGGTATTGAGAATCATCCCCGAAGAAATATATTGTTGCGTGCGGTGGGTCAGGGTGATATCCTTGAGGTTGATGTCAGTGAGTATTACGTGGAATCGGGCAGTGTGTTCCTGTTATGTTCTGATGGTTTATGGGGATGTTTGGAGGAAGAAGACATGATGAGAATAATATCTAATACTTCGGACTTGCAAGAGACATGTGAGACTTTAACTCAGGAAGCTAATAAGACTGGTGGTCCGGATAACATAACTTGTCTCATAGTAAAATATGATTATGAAAACAATAAATAATACTGAGAAATCTCGTCCGGGTACTAAGATTTTAGTGGTAGATGATGAACAGCGTATGATTCATTTCATACGGATGAATTTAGATTTGGAGGGATTTTCGGTTCACGAAGCCTATGATGGCAAAGATGCCCTAGATCAAATACGTATAGTAATGCCTGATTTAGTTATCTTGGACGTGATGATGCCAAAGATGGACGGATTTGAGACATTGGCATTGCTTAGAGAAAACTCAAATGTGCCCGTGATAATGCTTACGGCTCGTGGAGAAGAAAATGATCGTGTGCGGGGTCTGGAGTTGGGTGCAGACGATTATGTTACCAAGCCATTTAGTCCGCAGGAACTGGTAAGTAGGGTACGTGCAGTGCTAAGGCGGGTGGAACCACCCAAAGGTAGTGGCGGAGAAGCGATACAAGTGGACGATCGTTTACGGTTAGATTTTGACCGACATGAGATTTTTGTTAATAGTGAACTTGTTAAATTGCGGCCAACTGAATATCGTCTGCTTTACCACTTGGTACAAAATGCTGGATGGGTTGTTTCTCACAATCAGCTTCTGGCAAAAGTGTGGGGTTATGAGTATCAGTCTGAAACGCACTATTTGCGTTTGTACGTAAACTATTTAAGAGAAAAACTAGAGAGTGATCCACGTGACCCTAAGTATATCCTTACAGAGAGAGGAGTGGGATACCGTTTTGTTGATTACAAGCGATTGCTTGACAAATAAACAAACCTGATTCTTTATTTTGAAGATACTAATCAAAACATCGTTTTAACAATCACTAGGTTTAGTAGTTGTGCGGAAAATTCATAAATCTTGTGATTGGTACTATTTTGTTGACAGATCATATAAGATTAACATCGGTGTTTTTACTGCATAACAGTTTTCAAAACGTTTTACTACCCATTCTGAAGATTCAGTAATAATCCGACAGTTATTACAATTGGCCAAAACCATAGTAGTATGAGCTCAAGCAAATACCAATTAGAATGTTTTCCACACTTAAACAGCGTAGTGACCCCCCCCATGAAAATATTCCATATAGTAAAGCAGTCAGCAGGGATATTGTCAAATGTCCGTAAATAGCATCTTCTATGGTTGTAGAATTTTGACTTTTCCGTAAAACCAAGCCCCTAAACATTTGTGAAATAAATATAGACAAAAAACAAAAAGCAGCGCATAAATTTGCATGTTTCCACGGTGAGCGATATGAGTTCATATCTTCGTAATGATCGGATATTTTGCTAGTTAATGCTATGTCTAAAACATAGTTGTGGATTATCTCTAATTTTGATAACAAGTTATACAAATAGTACAGGACTAGTACTATCGTTCATTACTGATATTTTCCATAATTGTTCGCAATATGGAGATGCTACGCTTGTATTCAAGTTGTGAGATATGTTCGTTTGGAGTGTGGTCTAGATTTGAATCTCCTGGTCCATATGCTATTGTAGGGCATTGCCATTTTGGAGCTACTATATTCATGTCGGAAGTTCCTGTTTTGACTACAAAGGTTGGTGTACCGTCTTTAGCACGTATAGCAGCAAGTGCTGCTCGGACTAATTTGGTGTTCTTAGAAGCACGATAAGCATCTACTGCTCCTGGAATTAGGCTCAACATAGCCGGCGCAGTAACAACGTTTTGAAACTGGTCTTTGATTTCATGAACCTTCAAGCCTTCCGGCAGTCGGAAAGTAACATGCATTTGTGCATAATCGCTGATACCGTTACTGCTTGAGTCCATTGAGCGAATTGTAGGAGTGACTTGATCAAACACTCGTGTATGCTCAGAATTATGATCTCTAATAAATTGAAGTAGTGATTCCCAACTAGAGATTAGCATCTCGCATGCATTATCTGTATTACTAGCAGGATGTGTAATTGGTATTTCTACACTAAGGGTATAGTTTATAGAACCTTTGTAACCGAGAGTGATGCGATTCCATCGGCTAGGTTCTCCGATCACTAGAAAGTCAGGAGCTTTGAAATTGTCGCGCACGTATGAAGCGCCTCTAGAATCTCCTTCCTCGCCTACAGCTCCAATGACAGTAATAGTTAGACCAGGAATTGCCCCCAAGCTTGTTGCTGCGGCAAATGCGGCTAAAGGGCCTTTAGCATCTACTGCACCGCGGCCGAAGATCAGGTCTCCTTCCTGTCTAACTGATATTTCTCCTGGCACTGTATCAATATGTCCCAGCAGCATAATAGATTTTTTGCCTGTACCTATTTTTCCTATCGCATTTCCAACACTATCAATCTCAGTTTCGAAACCCGCAGCGTCCATCCAATTTATTAGATATCGAACAGCCGCTTCTTCAGATTCGGTTGAGCTGTAGTGCTCTAGCAATCCGACAAGCAGTTCTGTTGAATTCATTTTGTTAGTTTCTCCAGAATGCTAGTAAGCATGATATCAGTAGTTGCTTCTCCTCCCAAATCGGGAGTGCATATTCCTGCTGCGAGAGTGTTGTTTAGTTCGAGCTTAAGTCGATTTGAAGCATCACGATGTCCTAGGTCTTCTAACATCATACCTAGGCTCAATATAGTGGCTGTGGGGTTTGCTAAATTCTTACCAACTATATCTGGTGCTGATCCATGAACTGGCTCATAAATTGTGCAGCTCTCACCAACATTAGCAGAGGCTGCAACTCCAAGTCCTCCTACAAGGGCACTCGTTAGGTCAGAAATAATATCTCCGTACATGTTTGGAGTCACAATTACGTCATAGCTTTCTGGTTTGATTACAAGGTCGTGGGCTAGTGCATCAATCAACTGGTCCCTTATTGTTATATCAGGTGCACAATTCCTAGCCGTATCCCTTACTACTTTCAGGAAAAGACCATCAGATAAAGTGAGAACGTTGGATTTATGCGCTATAGTAAGTAATCCTTTTCTTTGTTGTGCGTATTTAGCTGCTATTGTAGCCACGCGTTCGCAGCTCGCACGTGTAATTCTTCTTTCAGCTATAGCTGTGTCCTGATCCTGCCAGTGTTCTCTACGAATATAAAGACCCTCAGTGTTTTCTCTTATAATAAGCAAGTCTATATTTTGACGAGAAGATGGCACTGGGAGGGACCGAGCCGGACGTACATTGGCGTACAGGTTTAATTGTTGACGCAAATCAATGATTGGACTGCTATATCCAGGAGCTCCACCGCTTGGTGATCTTGTTGCTCCGAAAAGTGCTAGACCAGAACGGATTACCGCATCCAGAGTACTTTTAGGTAATGCCTCACCAGTTTCATTGAAACATTGCCATCCAATTGGATATTTTTCTGTGGTTAAGCCAATATCTAGCACCTCAAGTATATTGGCGGCTGCTGGAATAACTTCTAATCCTATTCCATCTCCAGGTAATAGACATACTGTATTACTTGTCATGAGTTTACTTTTGAGGTACCAACATCCAACAGCTTATTTTGTATGTATCCAATTAAGCTACCGTACTTTAGTATCTCAGTTGCTGTCTCAGAAAATGGAGGAAAGCTATAAGTTTCATCTTGAATGCCTATGATTTGATTTGCGATATCAACTTTTGCTAGATTGCCATGCACAGCTGCTTTTACTGCCTCTGGGCATATGATTGCAGCAAGACCATTATTAATCGCATTGCGGTACCATATTCTTGCAAAACTAATCGCAACTACTGCTGCTACACCAGATGCTTTTAGACAGACCACGGCTTGCTCACGAGAGCTTCCATTGCCAAAGTTCTTGCCAGCCAAAATGATGTCACCGACTTGTACGTTCCCAGCGAATTCAGGATCAAGATCTTCTAGCGCATGTTTGCACATCTCTTCAGGATCACGTAGTGTATATGTATATTTTCCTGGGAAGATAACGTC
>DCAJ01000016.1:50356-51433 GCA_002311455.1 Anaerolineales bacterium UBA1136
GTTGATATTGTCTCCATATTTCCATACTCGTCCAGAAAAATTCATGATAACTCCATATCTCTAGGGTCAGTGATTACGCCAGTCAATGCTGTTGCTGCAGCAACAGCAGGGCTAGCTAAGTATATCTCTGCATCTGGCTCTCCCATCCGGCCACGGAAGTTACGATTTCCTGTCGACAGGCATGTTTCACCAGCAGCGGGTACGCCTAGATGGTTTCCCATGCATGGACCGCATCCAGGAGTACCTAATGTAGCACCAGCCTCAAGCAAGACGGAGATATAGCCTAAATCCACAGCAGAGCGCAACACCTGACTGGATGCAGGGATAATAATCATCCGCGTGCCTGCTGCTACCTTTTGACCCCTAAGAATTTCAGCGGCAATTGATATATCCTCTAGACGACCGTTAGTGCAAGTTCCTATGAATACCTGATTTACTTGTTTTCCAGCAACTACTGAAATTGGTTGTACATTGTCAACCTGATGTGGGACTGAAACTTGTGGTTCAAGCCTTTTTAGGTCAATCTCAATTACTTCTGAGTAAGTTGCTCCTTTGTCAGGATAGATAGCTAATTTAGCTATAGATTCTGCACTCAAACTATAGTTTAGTTTAGCTGCTAGCCATTCAAATACCAATTTGTCTGGTGGCAAATACGCATTTTTTGCTCCCAATTCAGCCATCATATTAGGGATCACCGTGCGGCTGTCGATGCTAAGTTCAGAGATGGATTCTCCTGAAAATTCAATAGA
The DNA here is from genome assembly GCA_002311455.1 of Anaerolineales bacterium UBA1136. GTDB lineage: Bacteria > Chloroflexota > Anaerolineae > Anaerolineales > UBA11657 > UBA11657. Next base: position 51,106 of record DCAJ01000016.1, read on the forward strand.
AGCGTATAGCCCACCATCAGAACTAACTTGCCCTATAAGGTGCAAGCATAGGTCCTTAGTTGTAACACTGGAATTGAGTCTACCGGTTAGTTTAACTGATATACTGTTCGGTACTCGCATCCAAAGCTCTCCAGTTGCCCAAAGTGCTGCTACCTCCGTTCGACCTACTCCTGCACCAAATGCACCAAGCCAGCCAAAATGAGTCGTGTGGCTATCAGCACCAATAATAAGTTGGCCAGGTAAAATCAATGCTTCTTCACTAATTACCTGATGGCATATTCCTCGTCCGATTTCAAAAAAATGTTCAATATTCTGTCTAGCTACGAAT
>DCAJ01000016.1:51496-55909 GCA_002311455.1 Anaerolineales bacterium UBA1136
CGAGCATGGATTGGTGTAGGGGGCGGGGCAGCATGATCTAGTGTTACTACAAGTTTTTCAGGCTGCTGCACTTTTTCCATCCCAAATTGGCTAAATATTATTGATATTGCTGCAGTGTTATCGTGAGACAGTATTCTATCTGGACGGGCATCTACTGTGCTGCCAATACTAGCATCCTGTAATCCTGCAGCCCTGGCTAGTGCTTTTTGTGCAAATGTTTGCTTAGGCATATCTAATTCTGCTTTTGCTTGTTCCTATTGTTTGTTTCTTTACTGCTATCTTCGGTTTTGTCCAAGTTATAGTTGTTATCTGCCCATTGATGGAGTAGTTCGTCAACGTCACTAAGTGTGATCCTTTTGTGGTCAGCCATGGCTTTGATATGGTGCGTCACAGCTTTCAAAGTTTTAGGATCCATTTTGATACCCAATTGTGAGGCCCGATCCTGTAATGCGTTCCAACCGGTAAGTTTATGCGCGATTGAAATATAGCGTGTAAGACCAAAGTCATTAGGATTAAGGATCTCATAGGTCTCAGGATTATTTAGTATGGCCTTTGCGTGTATTCCGGCTTTGTGTGTGAACGCAGTTAATCCTGTTATGTAATGATTAAACGGTATTTCAATTTCCACTTTATCCGCAACCAGTTGATTTAGTTCGTGAAGCTGATGCAGGTCATATTTATTACGTATGTAGTCAGGTTCAATTGCGTATAGGCGTGCTATCAGACCCTCTAAAGGGGTGATCCCATTCCGTTCACCAATACCTAAAACTGTTGTGTCAATATGAGTTGCTCCGGCAGTCAATGCAGAGTGACTATTTGCAATGGCGCAGCCTGTGTCATTGTGGCCGTGAAACTCAATATCGGCATCCGTGATGTTTCTAAGAGTAGTAACAAGTTCATACACGGAGTTGGGGGTGGCTATTCCTACTGTATCGGCTACTCCGAATCTATTGACTACTGCTAATTGTTCGACTGCTTGATATACATTTGTGAGATCATCTTTGGTGCTACGGAATGAGTCTTCGGTGGAGAAGCGAAGTTCTATAGTAGGATTTTGCTCCCTGATGTAGGTTAATACGGTTTGGGCCAGATCTATAATTTCTTGGATTGATTTTCCGTGACTGAAATCGCGCAAGTATGAACTTGTACCTATTACGACATCAATGCCATCTACTCCAGTGTCAAGAGCGACTTTTGCATCCTCCATATGGCAGCGTATATGGGTCAGTACTTTTGCGTTTATATCTAGATTAGATATAAGGGTGCAATCCGTGAGTGATGTTGGGGATGCGCACGGAGATGTGAGTTCAATATATTCGACTCCGAAATTAGCTAGAGAATGGGCTATTTCTATCTTGTCATCTGTACTAAAGTCGGCACCGACGAATTGTTCACCCTCTCTTAGCGTACTTTCAATGATGGCAAAATCGTTTATGGGCATTTAAGGGATCCTCTGAAATTGATAGTGCATTCTTGTATCTCAGCTAGATTTAGTGATACTTGACAACACTTTGATTACTGTATCGATAACTCTTTCTACATGGTCCTGTTCAATGACCAATGGTGGCAGTAATCGTAAGACAGTATTGCCGGCTGGTAGGGCCAAAATGCCACTCTGTTGGAGTTCTTTTAGTACAGGAGTAACCTTATGCTTTAGTTCTATCCCAATCATTAATCCTAGACCACGAATCTCTCTCACATTAGGCAAACTAGATTCTCCAACTGATTTCATAATCTGTTTCCCATGACGAGCAGCCCGTTCGGGTATATTTTCATGTTCTAACACTTCTAATACGGCCAGTGATGCAGCGCATGCCAGAGGATTTCCTCCGAATGTGGATCCGTGCGTTCCTGGCTCCAAGTTTTTCACACGAGATCCTATCAAGGTGGCACCCATTGGTATACCTCCTCCAAGTGACTTGGCAAGGCAGAGCATGTCTGGTTCTATGTTGTAATGGTCACAGGCAAACATTTTTCCTGTGCGTCCAAGTCCGGTTTGGACTTCATCTATTATGAATAATACACCTTTTTCGTTACACAGACCTTGTGCAGCTTGCAGGAATTCAGGATTGGCGGGTCTTACTCCACCTTCTCCTTGTATTATTTCCAGAATCACTGCTGCAGTGTCTTGGTTAACAGCATTTCTTAGTGCTTCGATGTTGTTATATGGAATCTGTATAACACCTGGCAAAAGTGGTGCAAATGGAGCACTATATTTCTTCTGACCTGTAAGCGTAAGAGCGCCCATGGTACGTCCGTGAAAACTTCTCAATGCACTTATGATTTCGGGTCTTTTTGTGCTGATCCGAGCAAATTTTATAGCTGCCTCTATTGCTTCGGTACCAGAATTGCACAGAAAAGACCGTTGCATGTCTCCTGGTCCTAGTTTAGACAAGCGCTCAAGCAATGTCGCTCGTTGATCGTTATAGAATATTTCTGGACACGTAATTAGGTTAGTTGCTTGTTTACGTATTGCATCTACTACGGCTGGGTGGCAGTGCCCTAAATTAGCTACACCGTGACCTGCTACACAGTCTATATATTCCCGACCATTTTGATCCCAAACAAGTGCACCTTTACCACGCACAATAGTTATATCACGTTTGTAGTATACACCGCTGGTGTGCCTGTCTTCTATTGAATACAAATCAGCCATTGATTAAGGTGCCTTTACCTTGCAAAGCTTCTGTAATAGGTTGTTCTGTTTTACCACTAGCAATAATTACTTGCTTTACTCCAGCATTCAAGGCTTCACGTGCAGCGATTAATTTTCTTTTCATACGTCCATGAGCTATATTGTTGATCGCATTATCTAAATCCTGTTCTGATACGCTTGGTATATAGCTATTTGGGTCTTCCAAATCGCGCAATAATCCTGGTACATTACTAAGGATGATAAGTTGATCAGCTCCTATGGCTCCAGCTAAATGAGCCGCTGCACGGTCCGCATCCACATTTAGTGCTTCTCCGGAAGCTGAAATTGCTACTGGTGCTACAACAGGTATATGTCCTGTGTCTTGTAGTGCTCTTATGGGTTGTAAGTTGACAGTTTCAATCCTGCCCGTGTAATCGTCTCTAAGAATCTTGCATTTGCCATTGTCCACTATACGTATCGTGGATTTGCGTTCTGCTAACAACAGTCCCCCATCTAATCCACTAAGTCCAACCGCATTTACACCAAGAGTTTGAAGTTGTCCCACCAATTGCCTATTTAACAGACTTGTTGCCATAATAAAAATCTCCAGTGTACGCTGATCTGTATACCGACTGATGTGCCCACTTGCTGAAGTGACGAATCGTGGCGGGTAACCAAGTTGCTCACCAAGCTCAGTAGCAAGTTTAGACCCACCATGCACAACTATTAATTGCTCACCAGATTCTATTTGAGTTGCGATGTCAGATACGATCGTGTCAGTATTGACTCCGCTAGCTCCACCTATTTTGACAACAAGCATCTTGCGACTCCTAAATAGGGTGTAGACCAGTGAATTCTAGTCCGGTTGTTTCTTCAAATCCACACATAAGATTTATACATTGCATTGCAGTGCCTGCTGAACCTTTCATTAGATTATCAATGGCACATATTGATACTACTCTACCAGTGCTAGTATCTAGGTCAAAACCTACATCAGCAAAGTTGCTACCAGATAGAATTTTAGGTTCAGGACGACGATAGTTTCCGTGGTTGTCTCTCACTATTCGCACAAAAGGTTCACGTTTATATGTTGACCTGTAGGCTTTCCATAGATCTTTTAAGTTTGTGCTGGGATTTACAAAGCCGTGTACTGTGGCTAGTGCTCCGCGCACCATTTCTATTGCGGTTAGACTTAAGTGCAAATCTTCAACTCCGAGTACTTGTTGTATCTCGGCCGTATGACGGTGGCCTACTGGGGCATAACTCCGTACTGATCCACTGCGAACTGGATGGTGACTACCTGGGTTTACTTTTGACCCACCTTCACTTGAACCGGTTTTGATTTCAGCTATGATTGGTCGCTCTGGAATCAGTAGATTATGTTGGATGAGAGGAAGTAGTGCCAAAATAGTTGCAGTGGCATTACAACCGACTCCGCTCACATGTTGGGAATTGCGTATCTCTTTCCTGTGTGTTTCCGGAAGTCCATACACAAATCGTGACAACCAATCTGGTGCTGAATGTGCAGCATTGTACCATTTTTCATATTCTATTTGTGAATCTAATCTAAAGTCAGAAGATAGATCAATGATCTTAGGCGCAATCTTCGAATAATAAGCTATTTTTTTCTGCGCAACTCCATGAGGTTGAGCGAGAACAAGTATGTCTGCCTCAGTTAATGATTTAGTATCAACAAATGCTGGCAGATCATGCCCTCGTAGGTGCGGATGTAATCGCCATAGTGGTTGTCCAGCGTGACTTCTGGAAACTACTTGTCC
>DCAJ01000076.1:0-3540 GCA_002311455.1 Anaerolineales bacterium UBA1136
CTCATAAGTAATCCAGCTAAGAAAAGACCAATAGAAGGACCCAGGCCATGCAAGCTAGATACATAAAGCGCTTGGCCTGAAGCTCGCCAGGCCTTGGGCAAAATATTATCTATATATATGACTCCAACACAAAGAAGAGAACCTATCGCTACTCCATGTAATGCCTGTACTGGCAAGGCAATATTAGGGTCAGTGACTAGCATATTGAACAACCAGCGCACGGGCAATGCCATGGCACCTACTAGTAAGGTTAAGCGCAAGCCCCATTTACGTATGAATGTCTGTGCATAGCTCATTATCGGTATTTCAGGTAAAGCCGAAACAGCTACAGTGGCACCAATCATCCAGGCTGACGCGTTCAACTCATGCATATAAACAACTAAGTATTGGTTGGTAATTCCCAGTGTGACTCCAATACAAATTATCCCTAACAAAAACAGTCGTAATTGTCGGTTGTCTGCGATCAAACGCAAGCCATCTTTCCATTGAACCTCAGTATATATATGTCTATCAGGCAATTTAAAGGAAATTAAACCTAGTACAAGCATACATCCAGCATATATATAAATAGTTAATGTAAGATTATCTTCAAACAATAATCCACCAGCAAAAATAGTAGCAACCACAAATCCTATAGAACCCCACAAACGAAACTTACCATACTCCTCCTGCTTACCTCGCAGCTCCAAGTGATTTAGCGCCAAAGCTGCTACATTTGGGTGGATAGGAGCACGCAGCATAGATATTAACACAACAACCCAAATCAAATACTCAAATCTATCAGTAACTGTAAAAGCAAGTACAAGTATAGATGTGGACCAGCAACCAATAGTAACTAAAAGTCGCGTGACATTTAACTTATCACTGATAATACCCCACACAGGTTGCACTATAAAACCTGCAAACGGAGTGAGTGCTAACAAGGTTCCTACTTGAGCGCTAGTAAGATCCTTTCTCATAAAATACATGGCTATATAGGGCATAAACACACCAACACCTACAAACTCCACTGCATAAAATAACTTAAACCAAAATCGAATCATAATTTATTGGACTAGTATAAATTTCGTATAAAAGACAACTGTCTATGAATTAACTTCCAATTATTTGTAAGTGAACTTTCCTCTTACGGGGACCATCAAATTCCCAGAACAATATGCCTTGCGAAGATCCTAACGCGAGTTTACCTGAGCTTATAGGAATACTAATGCTATTACCTATAATACTAGCCTTTATATGGCCGGAGGCGTCAGATGGGGTATCGAAGATATGCTTGAAGTCCACTCGTGTAGGTACGATACGATCAATTTCTTCTATAAGATCAGTCAAAGTGGGTGGATCCATTTGAGAATTCAAAGTAATACCACCTGTAGTATGAGGACAATAAACTACACATATGCCTTCGTCGGTACCCGAGGAAGCAACGGACTCCTGAATTAAGTCAGTCAAATTGACCAAATCTTGGCGTTGTTCAGTATCTACATTAATTGTTATCATCGAAACTCCCTCAGTTAATTAATCCTATAATAAATCTGCTGCGATTGTTGAATATAGATACAGCATTTAGCATATTGACCATAAACGCTAATCAATCAGATAATGCTTTCTCCAATCCGATGATTGAGCAGTTGCTATAAGCACAGCAAGTGATTTTGATAATGAAACTAGGTCGTCAATATGTGCGCGTGGTGTTTTGTCGAAATGGGAATAGGCTCCAGGAAACCCCATAAGGACAACATTCTGGGTAGCCATCATTGCAGATACACAGTCGCTACGGCTAACATATGACTGATTTTCGCTCATGGGAATTCCCTTCTCATTTAACAATCCAGACACTTCGCGGATTGCTGACAAGACATGTGGGGGAGTTACACCACCTCTAGTACCACTCGCGAACCCTGCGAACAATGCGCCGTCACCACATCCGGGAACTGCTATAACCTCACCATTGTCGTCAATCGACGGTTTTCTCTCATGCAAATCAGTCACTGACATCATTGCAGGTAATTCATTAGGATTAGTACGCGATATAAGACGCTGACTTCCGCGCGCAAACGCGGTATTACCCACACCAACAACTCCCTCTTCTTCATCTGTCAAAACAATCAAAGCGTCAACATCGAATGATGAAAGTACAATTGCGCACATCACTAGAGCTGCACAACCAAACGCATCATCTACTGAACCATACAACATACCTGTGCTTTTATCCCATTCCGCCTCAGTCTGAAATACTACTCGAGTCGCAGGAGGTAAATCAGTTGTATCAGTCTTAAATACACTGTTGTTGCTATTTTCTCCAGTAACAATCATACCGTGTGCAGCAGAAACTAGTGTCTTAGATCTTTCATCATAAAGCAGAGCAACTCCATTACGCTCACCTGGAGTAATTCTTGGCTCATGGAATGCGGTAAGGGGATAAACACCATTTGATCTGGGACCAGTTAAATAACTGATGTTGTCCAAATGCGCAAAAGCCCAGATTGGCTTTCTACTCTGTTCACCCAATGTAATACAAACATTGCCAGTCATCCTGTAATTTAAATCTAGATCAAGGTTATCGCCTAGAATATCTTCGGATTTACTTTCCTCCAATATACTTCTAACCACCTCACCTCTAGTATATCTAGCGCTGAGAGTAGGAGAGTAAGTATCTGCTAATTTCTGAAATGCGACGAAAGCAGCTTCCGGTGTTATTAAGGACTCCATGTGCTTATACAACTGTGTGTAGGATTTAAGAGCTTCACCAATCATTTAGTTACTCCCCAATTATGTTTCAAAATACCAGTACAAAACCATTATTACGCCTGTCATATACACCTAATCATAATAAATCTTTGGTAATCGACTCATCAGACCTTAGGCTATGCAGAGCCCGACATATCATTTCGGGACAGTATGGAACTTGTCTTAATGGTATTTGCATCATCATCATCATACGGACCTTCAAACCCTCTGAAAAACTTTTCGCCAATTTCATCAGCAAAATATGCAGCAAATAATTCTGTAGCTACTGGATATATCATTGGTGAAAACATCTCAGGTACGCTACCTATTACTGGAAGTACCACATCAACATTGGGTCCAACTACTTCATCTCCTTCTGGTACTATTCCAACTGAATAACGTCCTACCCTATTCATAGGATCAAGAATTTCTGCTGCTCTATTATGACCCCGACCGCCAGGAGAAATAACAAAAGTTGGGGTATCTGTATCAACATTAGCAAAATATTGAAGATGTGCCCACTCTTCTGTATCTTGGCCCATAGCATGACTTCCAGCCGCCTCTAGTAATTTTGCAGCTCCAAACAAAGCAGTAGAGTAGTTAGGACCATCACCTACAAACACAAAATTCTTGTGATCTCGAGTGGCTTTAACTACTTCTAACACTTTGTCTCGACACCCTTCAATAGTAGCTTCAACCGCATCTCCTATGGAAGCAAGCTGTTGACGTAAAGCGCTTGCCTGATCTTGAGTTATCTTTGCCCGAACTTCCGCAAGCCGAATGGCTATCAAGAATAACGCTATCATCGATACG
>DCAJ01000076.1:3597-8457 GCA_002311455.1 Anaerolineales bacterium UBA1136
ACGCTATCATCGATACGCGATAAGATATCACTCCCGGTGCATGATCATATTCAGGTACTGAGCAGTCTAGAACAAGGTCTGAAATAGATGCAAGAGGTGATTCTGTATTAGCAGTCAAAGCTAGTGTAGTAGCTCCAGCCTCTTTTCCCACTCCAAGAGCTTCACGAGTTCGAGCTACACCACCAGAAGCAGAAATACACATAAGTAAGGGGTTTCCTGGAAAAGCACTTTTGTTGGCAGCTAAATTGTACCGAGCGGCTGTCATAGCGTTCAAAGGCTCAGTTGATATACCAGCCAACTGCTCAAAAGCCAGTTCGGTTGCTATAGCAGCCATATGAGAATCGCCACATCCCGTGGTGACTATGTGCTTGACCGATAAACATAGCTCATGGTCCAACAATCTTCTGATACGCTGGTCAATGATAGGTGTTTGCTCTCTAATTAGTTCTGGCAAACGTTCTATTTGTGCGATCATAGTGTTCTCTGACATTATTTAACTCCTTTTCATATTAATTGTTATTTTGTATTTTCTTCGTTCATAGACATAAATTCAAGTGTTTCATCAATTAATGGTAAATGTCCTTTAGGACCAAGTCCTGTCACTGATATCGCACCAGCTGCACATGCAAACTCGATTCTTTTTTCTAGAGAATATCCTGCAATAGTGCTAGTCAAGAAAGCTGCGTTAAAAGTATCTCCTGCACCGGTACTATCTACGACCGACACATTATAACCATTGTGACTTACAGCATCAGTTGCGGTAACTGCATAGGCACCATCACGCCCATGAGTAACAACTATAGTGTGAGGACCATATTCTAAGAGACTCTTCATATCTCCAAAATCAACCCTGTCGAATCCTGTAGCAGCTCTGTAACCACCGAAATTAAAACTTGCAATATCAGTATGTGGAAGTACTTGTTTGAGAAAATCAGATCCCTCGCAAGCAGTATCTTCAACATCGATCATTACCTGAATGTTTTTTGATTGTGCTATTGTTGACAATTGGTGGAAAGATTCCCTAGGTTCTGGCCATATATACATATAATTCACATTGCTAAGCGCAATCTCCACTATTTCAGGTTGATAGCCTGTTTTTTCATTAGGCATCACTATAATTGCCTTTTCTCCAGTTGAGTCTAACAAAATAATAGTAGCAATAGTTGCTCCTGATACAGTCTCAACACATTGCGTATCAACATCATATTTTTCCATATCAGCCTTCACAATCTCTCCGTATTCATCCGTACCAATATGTGATAACGATCTGACAGAAAGCCCTAGTGTACTAGCAGCACAGGCAAAATTAGGTTGCGGACCCCCTGGAAGATTTCCAATCAATTCAGTCGCAACTTTTTCGTCATGACCTGGTAATCGGTCTACCCTAAGCACTATGTCAATACATAATCCACCTACTGAAACAACATCTACTGATGATACTGACTCGCTTGTCAATTTAGTCATTGCTTAGAAATCCTTGGTATAAACTTTCTGTGCAATTCCAAAGCTCGCTCAGATAAATCTACCGAAACTGTTGGAGGACCTAAATTCTCCATTGTAATTGAAGCACTAATAGCAGCGCTAGCACCTGCATCAGATAGGTCATGGTCTGGACACCAGCCTGCTAAGAAACCACCACAAAATGCGTTACCAGCACCGACGGTATTAATTATACGGTTTGCGTAAGAGGGTATCTTCCACACTTCATTATGGTCAGACTCATATAACATAGCACCTTGCTTGCCCATGCGTAGTACCACAACTTGAGGTCCTCGTTCAGCAAACCATCTTCCAGCATCAGTAGGATCTTGCGCATCTGCTAAAACCTCGCACGCCAGTAGGTCAGGGGAAAATATATTCACCATTCGCAAACACCGTATGATAGCCGCAATTCGTTTAGTGTCAGTATTGTGATTGACAACAGGCTCATAACTTATTGTAGTTCCTTTTTTAGAGTATAGGCTAATTATGTCATACTCAGCTTCTGAACCCCTTCCCAAGATATGTATTCCGGTGAGGTCACTGATATCTGGTATATCATGTTGCTCAATTACTAGCTGTGAGTACCAATCATTAGCTGACACCCGGGGGATTTGCGTACGCTCATCATTACTATCAAGCAACTGCCATGCACGTGGTGTAGGTAAAGAAGTCAACTCAATATATTCTGTACGTAATCCTTTTTCAGATATAGATGTAACATTAAAATCACGTCCAACTCTAGCCACCATACAAACGTCTTCTGACCAAATACGGGCCCCTAATGCCGCGTACAGACCACCCCCACCCAGAACACCCATCGATGTAATTCCATCTTCATATACAAGGTCATCGATGATGATACCTCCCAAAGCGAGGTAGCGTTCAGTCAATTGAGTAATGGACGTCGATAACCAGTAGCTATTCTTTCAGATGCTAGATACAAACTGTACATTTGTACAGGAGGAAGAGTAAGCAATGGTGACATTGGCTCATCAACGGATGGTACATGAATACAGTTATCCACTAATGAGGTTATTGATTGTTCTCCTTCATCAACAACCGCCAACATGTAGGCACCCAATTCTTTTAAGTCACTGCTAGCTTCTACCACACGCGGGTATCCCTGCCCCGATGGAGCAATAAGTAAAACTGGATCACCTTTTAGTATGGTACGACCACGCAAAGCATGATGATATTCTTCTGCGGGCATAGGGTGTCCAGTGAATTGGGGACCTTCCGCTAGAAGAGCAGAAGCAGCATGAGCAACACCGTAGTTAGGTCCACTGCCTATAATTGTATGTATTCTATGTAGTGCACCATGCTGAGATGCATCTGCTAAAGTCTCACCAATAGTTGACAACATCCCAAGCAATTGGTTAGGAGTATTCCTCAACTGTGCAACTAGATCATCATAAGTGCCCTTGTCTAACAAAGAGGTCTCTCTGCCCAGTATAAGAGATAGATTGATTAGCAAACCAATTGTGACTGTAGTAGTCTGTGCTGGCATTCCAAGTTTTTTAGCACTTGGATTGATGCTTGCATGTGGTTTTTCCAGAAATGGGTTTCCTTCATAATCTGTATCGCTAATACCAATAACATAAGCCTCGGTGTCTAGTGCTCGATCCAGTGCATCCCAAGTAGTGGTAGGCCTACCGCTTGAACTTATGACAACTACTGCGCTATTCTCATCAGCAATCAAGCTCCCATACATGGCATATTCATACGCCTGTATAGGTATAGCAGAAATTCCCGCATAATGTTCAAACGCATGACAGACTGCCATTCCTGCAAACCATGAATCGCCAGATCCTAGTATTAGGATATGTTTCACGCCTCTTTTTTGCAAATCTAAAGCAATTTTTTCAAGCACCCCTTGCTGATTTTCCAGCTCTCTACTCATGACTGAGGGCGTTGTGCAAATCTCGCGCCACGAGTCCTCAATAGGCATATATACATCACCCTCTTTCTCAGAGGCTTCTCTTACAATTCTAGGCATGTCAAGTATTTCAGACATAACACTCCTTTTGTGCCTCAGATTATTTTCCAAGATGCTCGAGAAATGTATCTCGAAGACCATTCACGTCAACATCAAGTACAACTTCTATAGTATTTGGCATCAGAACTTGCAAACCACCTTCTTCAAGCTCAACCAAATCCGGGGGACGCTGGTCAACCACAGTTTGACCACGAGTATATTTACCAGACAATTCCACCGCAACAGGTAATTGCTTCGTTGTTATTGCGCTTGCATTTAATATACACGCTACTGCTCCTGCATCACCAATACTAGTTTTTGGTCTACCAAATCTATTTAACATAGACATGAGTAATTTTCCTGCCAGAGCAACGCTATTGTTATTGCTACTAGAAAACGATTCTATCTCAGAACGTACAAATGTTACTCTCACAAACACATCCCAAATATATAGCAGTATAGGTATGCCAGAACTAAATACTATATCAGCTGCTTCAGGATCCTGACGAATGTTAAATTCTGAAGTGGGAGTAACATTGCCGGGCCCTATTGCACCGCCCATGACAACAATTTCATCTATCCTTGACATCACCTCAGGATATGCGCGTATTAATGTTGCGATGTTGGTAAGTGGACCAAGCGCAATAATTGTAATTGGGTCTGAAACTTCTGTTAATTCTCTACTTAAGAACTCTACAGCATGCTCATTCAATGGCTCAGATGCACTCCTTGTAAGCTCAACCCCACCCAATCCATTCTTACCATGAATTTNNCGCACCAGCGACCTCTAAAACATCCAGAGTGTTTCTGACTACTAGATCCACTGGAACATTTCCAGACACACAGGTCACACCTTTTACATCCAAGTCTGGAGATCTTGCAGCTAAAAGCAATGCCAGAGCATCATCTACTCCAGTGTCAACATCAAGATAAACCTTTCTGGGAGCCATAATAATCTAATCTATTTCACAATATTGTCTACAAAAGCACGTCTGAAACTTTCAACATCTAGATCCACAACTACTTCTGTCATACCACTTATGGATTTCTGTATTTTAGGTTGCAGTCTACTTAGTTTGCGTTTTCGTTGGTCCAATACAGTCTGTCCTCGCGTATATTCTCCAATAAGCTCTATTGATATTGGCATGACATCTGTGGTTATTGCTTCTGGAATCAACAAGCACGCAACTGCACCAGCATCTCCAATACTAGTGGTATCTTCTCTCTTGGTATGCAAATAAGACGATAGCAATTTACCTGCAGTAACCTTACATTTGTTATCACTAGCAACCATTTCATCAACTTCTTGCTTATTAAAAATCACTCTCGTAAAAACATCCCATGTATACAATAAAGTAGGCACATCCGTATTAAACACAATATCAGCTGCTTCAGGATCCTGA
>DCAJ01000076.1:8585-9796 GCA_002311455.1 Anaerolineales bacterium UBA1136
AGGCAGATCTACACCTCCTAATCCATTTTCGCCATGGATTTCTGTAGCATTAAACATTCTTTCTATCAATGGGGATTCCATGCCCTTAGCAACTGGAATATGAGATGCATCGGCAACATTTAAGATATCAAGAGTGTTTCTCACCACCCTACCTATAGGCACATTACCTGCTACACAGGTGACACCTTTGACATGAAGCTCAGGTGCCTTGGCAGCTAGAAGCAATGCTAATGCATCATCTACTCCTGTATCAACATCAAGGAAGATATTACGGACAGACACTATGTATTACGCAAGATCCAGGTGAACCCTAGTACATCCTGAGTGCATCAATCAGCAGCTTGAAGAAACGGTCGCTATCAATTTTGACAGCAACTTCCACGTTAGCCTCTTTTGACTTGACCGATCCCGGTCTGTCGTCACAAACAGTCATACCATAGGTATGAGTACCAGCAGTTTCTACAACTACATGCATTGGTTCAAATTCTATAAGAGTGGGGTCAATAATAGCCGCAACAGCACAGGGATCATGCATTGCAGCACCATCATGACTGTGCCTTGTACTAGTTGCTAAATAGAATGTTAGCAAATCAGCTACCACCTGTGTTGTAGGATTATTGATTGCACGAATCTCATCAATATGTTCTTGCTTAGCCAAAACTTGGCGAGTCAAATTAAGCCCGGACATCAAAATAGGGATTTGGGATTGAAACACCACGTCAGCTGCTTCAGCATCCACATATATGTTAAATTCGGCGGTAGGTGTGATATTACCGTTAGTACTACTTCCTCCCATAATACTCATTAGCTTAACTCGATCACGAAGTCTTGGTTCCTTTCTCAAAGCTAGAGCTATATTTGTTAAAGGTCCCATAGGCAAAAGCACTAAGTCAGGTGTACTCATGGCAGTATCTATAATGAAGTCGACTGCATGACCTTCTTGGAGTTTGGTAGTGGGCTCCGGAATTTCAGCACCATCCATTCCNNGATTTGCCGTGCACTTGAGGTGCATAAACAGCTTCGCGAAGCAATGGTCCTTCAGCGCCACGCACCACAGGTATATGCGTCAAATTACCGACCTCCACCATTTTTAGAGCGTTATTAGTAACATTGTCAATAGATTCATTACCAGATACCGTAGTAATCCCCAGTACGTCCAAATGTTTAGCAGCCAAAAGAATTGCTAACGCATCATCATGACCAGGATCACA
>DCAJ01000076.1:9848-11087 GCA_002311455.1 Anaerolineales bacterium UBA1136
ATGACCAGGATCACAATCAATAATTACGGAGGTCATGAAGATCCTCCTTTATTATTTAGTGCAATTTTTGTAAGTCCCTCAGCAAGTTCCTGAATATCAAATTCATCTTCAGCATTGGCTGCCCAGAAAATTTCAAACATATCTCTTGGCATAGCATCAACACCACGAAGAGCCCCGGCCAGTGAACCAGCGATTGCTGCTATCGTATCAGTGTCATTACCAATGTTGGTGCCTCCTACTATCGCCTCCAATGGATCTCCCTGTGCAAACACAAAAAGACCAATAGCGGCTGGTACAGATTCACAAGCATCTACAGAATTGCCTATACTGTCTTCAATCAATTTGATTGCTTCAGGTAAAGATTGAGCCTTAAGTGCTAAATTAACGGCGAGCTCACTCCTAACTAATATGCTAGGCCCTGGTACTATGCGTCCATGTTTCTTTGCAAGATCTTCACCCCGACGTGCACCATATAGACAGGCCTTGACTACAGAAAACACATCCGAACCCTCTTCAAGCGCATGGGCAACACCAGCTGCTATTGCACATGCAGAAGAAATTGCAATCTGTGTAGCATGTGATGGTATACACGTAATAAGTGCTGTATCACAAGCTGAATCAAGATTTCCAGGATGAATCAATCCTGCCGGCGCTACTCTCATCGCTGCACCATTTGTAGCACCATGCGATGCTGGCTGTCGGTCCGATGTACCAATACAACCTACAAGGTTAGGGTCTTTGCCTTCCTTGAGAGCTTCTACTACCAATCGAGTAGTAGGCCCCATGTTACCTACATGAGGAGACTCATCTGCCCACTGCAACAGACATGCAACCCAATCGTCATGGGTAAGTGATCCGTCACATTCTATAAGCTTATGTGCTAAATAGAACATCTGACTGGCGTCGTCAGTTACCTGACCAAGTTTGTTGCTCTCTGCTCCAGACCAGGTATCTGGAGGAGGTTGCTGAAAGGTCCTAAGTGGTCCGCCGAACTTCTCAAATATTTCAGTATGGTGCCACTGTTCCGTAGCAGCCCCTAGCGCATCTCCCATACCCGCTCCAGCAAGTCCACCAAGAACATGGTTGTATAATCGCTTCTCATCGTCTGATTTAGTCATTTACTGCTTCCTCCCACTCTATCTAGATACATAGCTAACATTTGGTCTGCATCAACACCCAGACAAACATTTGTATTGGCTTCTCTACCCCAATGATTTTGCCAATCTGCAACTGTTTGAC
>DCAJ01000014.1:0-862 GCA_002311455.1 Anaerolineales bacterium UBA1136
GCATACTAGCGCGACAAGAAGACCCCAATGTAATCGACCCGATATACGCGCAATACGGCAATATTCTGCAAATTTAGCCGATCCAGGAAACCCGTAACCATCCGGATCTTTCCACGCAACATTGAACAGATATTGATACCACAGTATTGCAACATAGTTCATCATCAACGTAGTAATAATTTCATTAACCTTTAGGTAGGCCTTCAACATTGCAGGTATCACTGCCCATATACCACCAGCTATAACACCAGCTAATCCCATTAATGGCAGATATATCCATCCCGTTTTTGGCAAACCCGGCAAAATATCACCAAGCCACAACGCCACAGCCGAAGCCGCGACACCACCAAGCACCAGTTGTCCTTCTGCACCTATGTTCCAGAACAGCATCCTAAACGCCACTCCGACCGCCAGGCTAGCCAAAATCAGAGGAATAGCCTTAACCAAGGTCTCGGTAAGACTATAAAACTGCCCCTCCCTCCACTGATCGACGTTTCCAAAAGCGCCCTCTAGCATTGCACCGTAAGTAGTAATAGGATTAGCACCAACTACGGCCATTAGCAGCCCACCAAACATTAACGCCATTATCACAGATACTATTGGAACTATTACCCCTACTCTCGACGAAGACTCTATCCTACTTTCTACACTAATTCTCATTTATCGGATTCGCGCCTCCAGCCATCATAACGCCGATATCACCTAAGTCGGCCCTATCACCATGGACTATTCCCGTAATTTTCCCTGAAAACATTACGGCTATTCTAGTGCAAATGCTAAGTATTTCATCTAGGTCATCCGATATCAACACTATTGCATGACCTTGTTTGCATTGGGATACTAACAGATTCCGCACTGATTC
>DCAJ01000014.1:930-1154 GCA_002311455.1 Anaerolineales bacterium UBA1136
AACAGATTCCGCACTGATTCAGTAGCACCTACATCAAGACCGCGCGTTGGTTGTACAGCAATCAAAACACCTACACCAACGAATTTCTCGTCACTGTGCGCCGCAATTTCCCGCGCCAGAATCGCCCTCTGTTGATTCCCGCCAGACAAATTACGTACCGGTGTATTTCTATCAGGCGTATCTACATCAAACTCATCTATAAGCCTGTCAGAGTATCTGCTTAC
>DCAJ01000014.1:1279-3441 GCA_002311455.1 Anaerolineales bacterium UBA1136
AGCATCACGTCGTAAAAATACACCCCACGATATATCACTACCTCGATATGCCTTCATGATCAAATTATCAGCCACCGAGAGATTGCCAGCCAATCCTACACCAATACGATCGCCTGGTATATGCCCAATGCCAGCATCAATAAATGTAGCCGGAGACTGATTTGTCAAATCTTTGTCCAGCATCTTTACGTAACCTGCCTTAGTTCTACGTAATCCCGTCAAGATTTCAGCGAGCTCTTGCTGTCCATTGCCCGACACCCCAGCCACGCCGAAGATCTCTCCACCTCTCACACTAAAGCTAACGTCCGTCAAAGCATTTAAACCCTTATCATTTTGTGCAGACACACAATTGACTTCTAGCACTGTCTGCTCGAGTTCAAATTTCGGTCGTTCAACTGCAAATACTACGTCTCTCCCAACCATCATATTGGCTAAGCTTTTTTTATCGGTACGGGATGTATCTATCGTTTTTACGTTCCTGCCACTCCTGAGTACCGTCACTCTATCAGTGAACTCCATAACTTCGTCAAGCTTATGGCTAATGAATACCACTGCCTTACCTTCAATAGCCATCGTCTTAAGCGTCATCCCCAATAACTGTGACTCGCGTGGCGTAAGTACAGCTGTCGGCTCGTCCAAAATAAGGATATCTGCATTACGATAGAGCATCTTTAGTATTTCAACTCGCTGCTGCTCCCCAATAGAAAGCTGCCATATATACGAGCTTGGGTCAACCTGCATACGATATCGCTCCCCAATTTCAGCTATGCGCCTAGACACTCTATGCATATCCAGCACTATACCCTGCTCTCCCAGACCTAAAATACAGTTTTCCGCTACTGTATGATTTTGCACCAATCTAAAGTGTTGGTGCACCATACCTATACCAAGTTCGATGGCATGCCGTGGAGAATCAATACTCACATTTTCAACACCATCACCTACTACCCTTCCAATAGAAATTTGGCCTTCGTCAGGCATATATAGGCCGCACAGTATACTCATAAGAGTAGTTTTACCTGCGCCGTTTTCACCAAGTAGTCCATGAATTTCTCCCTTATACACGGAAAAATACACATCATCAACAGCCACAACACCTGGAAATTTTTTTACGATTCCCCGCATATCCAATGCTGTGATCCTGCTTAATTCGCCATCCACCACAGGTCTCTCATCCATTTCGCGTAACTATTGTACCCGCTTCACCTATTAATGAGCCGGCTAAATTATCAATATCTGTGATAATAGACGTACGTCCTCCCCGTCGCACGAAGCGTATCGCAGCCTCAACCTTAGGTCCCATACTACCATCCGGAAACTGGTCGTCTGACTGGTAAACCTTCAACTCATCTACGGAAACCTCATCAAGCCACTGCTGGTTATCTTTTCCATAATTTACGGCAACTCGGTCAACGTTAGTAGTAATAATAAACGCATCTGCGCCAATTTCGCTCGCTAATAGACTGGACGCGTAATCTTTATCAACAACAGCCTCTACTCCCCTGATGCTCCCGTCCGATCTCTCTACTACCGGTATACCACCCCCTCCACATGCTATGACTACGGTTCCGCTATGTAGCAATTGTTTAATAGATTCAAGCTCGACAATTTGATTTGGATATGGCGACGGAACAGTTCTGCGCCATCCTCGGCCCGATTCCTCTGACACAGACCAGCCATACTTATCTGCCAACTGCCTGGCCGTCTCTTCATCCATGAATGAGCCGATTGGCTTCTTGGGTTGTGAAAATGCCTCATCATCTGCAGACACCTTAACTTGCGTTACAACGGTCACCACATCCCGAGCATAGCCACGTATCCTAAATTCGTTCCGCAAAGCCTTTTGAAACATGTAGCCAATAGCACCCTGAGTGTCTGCGCCCGCATAGTCCATCGGCACAGGATGAAGTTCACCAAGAGCAAGCTCCGATCTTCTTAGGATATAGCCGATCTGAGGACCATTACCATGCGTCAAAACAATTTGCCATCCAGCCTCAGTTATATCCGCCACATTGCTCATTGCCCGCTTAGCAGCCAAAAACTGGTCTGGCACCGTTTTGTGCTTCTCATCGAGAATTAAAGCGTTGCCTCCAACCGCTACCACAACAGTTCCACACCCACCCTCATGGAGCCCATTCATAGTTATTATCCCATTGTTAGAG
>DCAJ01000014.1:3484-5467 GCA_002311455.1 Anaerolineales bacterium UBA1136
CTTTTTGAGCATGCAAACGATTTTCAGCCTGCTGAAATACCACCGATTGTTTGCCTTCAAGCACTGACCTGCTTACCTCAATATCTCTATCGGCAGGCAACGGATGCATATATATCGCAGCATCATTTGCTGCCTGCATAATACCCTCATCGGCTATCCAATCAATATGTTTATCTTGCAGCACCTTCCCTTCATCATCATCAGCTGTACTTATCAACGGGCCCCATGATTTTGCATATACCACGTCTGCATTAGCGCACCCCTCAGCCATGTCATTTACGATGTCAAACCCCGTACCATTGCCCCTCGCCAAATCACGCGCCTCACCGACTATATCCGGCATAAGTTCAAAACCTGGTGGATGAGCAACGACAACATCCATCCCAAATCGAGGAAGCTGCAATATCAGCGATTGTGGAACTGATATCGGTTTTAAGTAGGACGACGCATATGCCCAACTAATTGCAACTTTTTTACCTCTAGTGTCACCACCGAAGACTTCCATAATAGTCATCAAATCTGCCAAGCATTGATGCGGATGATATATGTCGCACTGCATATTCAGCACTGGAGCCACAGACGCATCAGCCACATCCCTAATATATTTATTACCTATGCCCCAATCACAGTGTCTAATGGCAATACAATCAAAGTAACGGCCATATATTTGCCCTAGCTCCATTTCAGTATCACCATGAGCTATCTGGGTAGTCTTTGGCTCAATGAAGGCCGCATGACCACCTAATTGAGCCATACCTGCCTCAAAAGAGCCCCGTGTCCTTGTAGAGGAGAAAAAGAATAGCATAGCGAGCACTTTATCACGCAGCATCGCATGATCCTCTCCATTTTTCCGCTTTTTCTTTAACTCCCACGCCAATTCTAATACATAGTCAGTCTCTTCTTTACTGAAGTCCAAATCAGAAATATAATCTCTTCCATGCATATCCACTTTCATGTTATCTCCTCATCTAGTCTCTACATTTCTTATTNNTTATTGCTCAAGTATGATTCCAGGAAGCAACGCATAGAATTCAGTTGCTTTAACCACATCTTCAAGTGCGACCGAATCATTGACCGTATGTGCAGTTACCTCATCTCCAGGCCCAAATCCAATAGAGGGTATACCAGCCTTGCCAGCCCAATAGATGCCGTTCGTGGAAAAATCCCATTTTCCTGTATCCGCATCAGCCAAACCCATTGCCTTCCTTGTCTGCTGACCAGCGACGCACAAGGGATGAGCGTCAGGCATGAGCCATGCCGGGAAGTACTTTTCCACAGGATACACGTAGCCTGTGTATGATGGCTCATCATAGAACAATTCGCGAATGAATATTTTGTCGTTACAATCTTCCGGTATTAGGTTTTTAACCTGGTTAAATACATCTTCCCTAGTTTCACCTAAAGTCATGCGTCGATCGACAGTAATAACAGCTTCGTCCGGCACAGCATTTATGCTCGCTGTCTTCACGTGCATATCAGTAACCGTAATTTTTCCATTACCCAAAAACTCATGGTAGCCTAGTTCAGGTTCAAGCTGCTCTATTGCTTCAATTATGGGCACGAGACTATAGATAGCATTCTCGCCAAGATGATTACTGGCCGCATGCGCACTCCGCCCTCGGGCAACAATCTCCATCTCCAATCTACCTTTTTGCCCTCGATATACTAGCATATCCGTTGGCTCACCAATGACGACGAAATCTGGCTTGATCATTGGATCGACTTCCACAAAGGTATTCGGCGCAATTCCGTCACACCATTCCTCCATATTCCCAAAATACCAAATAGACCATCCATCCAAAAGTCCATGATCTCGCGCTATCGCCAGCCCATATATCATGCCCGGAGTACTTCCCTTCTCATCACATGCTCCACGAGCATACAATACACCATTCTCCACCTTACCTTCGAATGGGTCCCATTCCCAGGATTCGCGTGACCCTATGCCTACCGTGTCGATATGAGAATCGTACACCATGGTTC
>DCAJ01000014.1:5511-10225 GCA_002311455.1 Anaerolineales bacterium UBA1136
CACTCCAATGCGGCCCACTACATTCCCCATCTTATCAAAGCGAACTTCATCAAACTCGAGACCGTTCATTTCGTGTGCTACTCGACTGCCAACTTCTCCTATATTACCTTCCATACTCGGTATCGCCACTATTTCGCGAAAAAACTGAAGCATTACTTCCCTAACACTATTCACCTGCTCAGTCACTTGATTTAACTTGTGATTCATCGATTCAGCTCCTCAGTATATTCATCTGCAAGCACGATTTCCCATCATGCCACCATTCCTATACTAATTTCATTATGGCGTCCTACTATAGGCTCCAAGTCTATCGTAAGCAGCTTTCCTTCATTTACAACAATGTCACCATTAACGACCACCACATCTACATTATGAGTGGCACACATTATGATCGCTGCAACAGGATCATGCAGCGCGCCTGCATATTCCAGCCTATCCATTCTAACTGCAAAAAAATCTCCGCATTTTCCGACTTCAAGCTGCCCTATATCTTTTCGACCAAGAGCTGCCGAACCTCCTCTAGTACCTAGTTCTAAGGCCTGCCTGGCTGCGAAATACTCATCTGTTTCATTTGCCCGCCCTTCCGAATCCTCTATTGCAGAATGAAGCCTCGCCAGCAACATAGCTTGTCGAGCCTCAACCAACATGTGTCCTCCGTCATTAGATGCGCTCCCGTCAACTCCCAATCCAACTTTGACACCCGCCCGCAACATTCTTCTTATAGGAGCTATTCCCGACGCCAATCGCATGTTAGATGTAGGACAGTGTGCTATAGCGATTTTATTTGCGGCCAATGCTTCAACATCTTCATTGCAGCAATGCACCATATGAGCAAACCAAACATCATTGGCATTCCATCCGAGCTCCATGACGTATTCCAAAGGCCGTCTACCGAATTTTTGCAGACAATACTCTTCCTCGTCTTTAGTTTCTGCCAAATGGGTATGAAGCCTAACGCCATAACTTCGCGCCATGTCAGCAGTTTCTCTCATTAGTTTGGAGCTCACGGAAAATGGTGAACATGGCGCCAGACCTATTTGTAGCATCGACCCAATCGAAGGGTCATGGTACGCTTCAATCAATCTTTGGCAATCATTTAGAATGGCTGTTTCCTTTTCCACCAATTCGTCCGGAGGTAGCCCACCATCAGATTCACCCAAACTCATAGATCCACGTGTCGGATGGAACCTAATACCTATATCTTTTGCAGCCCTGATGGTGTCTTCAAGTGTTGCACCGTTAGGAAACATATACAAATGATCACTACTCGACGTACAACCGGACAGCAGAAGCTCCGCCATACCAACGAGCGCTGATATGTATACAGCCGTGCCATCCATTTTCGCCCAAATTGGGTATAGAGTCCGCAACCACTTAAATAACCCAGAGTTCTGTGACCCCGGTACTACCCGTGTAAGCGTCTGGTAAAGATGATGATGTGTATTTATGAGCCCTGGAAATACGGCATAACCACCCAAATCCAGAGTTTCGGACTTTTCATCACTCAAGTCTTCGATACTCTGACCGATATACTCCACTAATCCATCCCGTATTACCATGTTAACTTTTTCAACTTCCGTACGTTTATCATCCATGGTAACCAGCAGACCAATATTCCTAACAATCAGATTTGACATAGCGCGAGTTTACTCCACATATAACAGGTGTCAAAGCATAATTCAATCAAAATAAATTTTTAACTGTACGAAACTCTACATATAGAATATCATTAACATCACGAGACATGACGTACCTACATCAATCCAATCAACCATGAAATATATACATCCCAAACCATCTGACTTATTTACAGTGACCCTCCGCGGAAAGATACTCCGACTGTTGATGTTCCTAGTAATTCTGGCCTTTACAGTAGCGATCTTCATCTACCGTGACCGCATAGAAAGTCAGTATCAGTATGGGTATGCCGGGGTCTTTATAGTAAATCTTATGGCTAGTGGTACCGTCCTAATACCGGCTCCAGGTATATTATTCACCTATGCAATTGGTGCAATCCTCAATCCCCTATGGGTCGCAATCGTAGCTGCGGCCGGCGCAATGATTGGAGAGTTAAGTGGATACGGAGCCGGAGTATCCGGACAAGCAGTCATAGGAAACACAAAACTTTACCAAAGATTTTATGATATGATGCAAAGGCATTCGAAATTTACTGGTATTGCATTGTTCATAGCAGCAACTATACCTAATCCTTTCTTTGATTTGCTGGGCATGGCTGCTGGCGCACTTCGCCTTCCTATATTGCGCTTTATGAGTATAGCTTTTATGGGTAACTTAATTAAAATGCTTGTATTTGCGTATGCCGGATATTACTCGCTAGGCTGGCTTGTACCCTAATGCCATCTGCAGCCACCCTTACGTCAACCTTTATTACCGAAATTAATCTTGTAACCCGCAGCCTCCCACCCAAGAAGTCCTCCACTCAACACCGTCACATTATCATATCCCATATTCCGCAACATTTGAGCCGAACGCAACGATCTTCTACCGGACCGGCACACAAGATAGACTTCTGTTTGTTTCGAAAGCTCATTAACTTCCTGTATTAGCTGTGTAATCGGCAAAGAATTGGTGTTTGGTATATGTAACCGCCTATATTCATCCCGCTCACGAACATCAATCACTATAGTTGACCCAGAGTCATTTTTAATTACTTCGTACAATTCTTTAGGGCCACAGTAATCAACGTCAAATTCTCGCACTTGAGAGCCTGCTTTATCAATCGATAAAACGTTAGATTTAACCACCGGTTGACACTCTGCAAAAACCCGCACTTTACAATGATATTTACATATCCCACTGTCTAAAACATTATGAAATAGATGACTCACAGCACTTTCGCGAGAAAGCAAATGGTCCTCCCCAATAAATTCCACAAAACCACTAGCAGCCATCGTTTCAAGCACCTGTGGCCGCGTACCCACTATATATACATCTCCCTTTCGTTCACGATATTGTCGTACAATAGCCTCTAGCATATGAATACCACTAACATCACACTTGTCCACAAGATGCAGTCGTAACAATAGTAAGTATTGATCCGGATGATGTTCCGAGTTTATTCGGATTGCGTTCTCCACATGATGTATGGCTCCAAAATATAATGAACCTTCTATCGCTATCATGCCTAGTTGAGGACAAACAGACCTATCATCCTCCGGCAAAAAATAACGAAAATTATCATCAGGCACGACCGACCACACACGCGGGGTGGCCGACTGTACTAAATATTGAGCAAATGACACTAGCATTCCTGCTAGCACCGCAAACTCAAGCGGCAAAAGCAAAGTAGCCGCAAAAGTCACGATCATAATAATAGTGTCTCCATTCGATGAACGAATAATACGCGCAATCTCTGCACGATTAACAATTCTCCAGGCAGTCACTATTAATACACACGCCAACCCTGCACGAGGCAAATAACTAGCAAACGGACCAAATATCATTATAGCCACAAGCACCCATATACCCGCAAATACTCCAGACATGGCCGTCCGACCGCCGCTTGAATAGTTGACCACGGTTCGTGTAAAAGACCCAGAGCATGCGTACCCACTTAGCAATCCTGCAAATATATTTGCCAATCCCTGTCCCACAAATTCCTGATTACTATCAATACGCTGACCACTCTCGGCTGATACTGACCTAGATACCGAAATAGCTTCTACCAGCCCAATTGCAGCCACAGCCAGTGCCCCAGTCGACAACTGCCCTACCAAGTCCAGGTTCAATATTGGTATTTTAGTCAATGGAGGAAGCTGCCGCGGCAATTCCCCGAGCACTACGACACCCTGCTCCCGAAGACCAAAAGTGACCACCACAAGCGCCGAAAGCATCATTCCGATAAACGTGATTGGCATACCGGGATATAATGTACCGAGAATTATCATTACGCCCAGTGTTACTAAACCCAACACAACGCTGGGAGGATGTATCGAACCCGCTCCTTCACCAATCTGCACCAACGTATGATAAACACCTGGAACCTGATCCACAGTAGTCCGCAACACATGCGGCAATTGACTAACCGCAATCAGAATCCCAACACCCGCAGTGAATCCAATAATAACTGAGTCGGATACGAAATTTACCAGCACACCCATGTGAGCCACACCAATCAGTATCTGAATAATTCCAACCATTACTGCCATTAAACCAGCAGCCACAACAAAATTAGTAGATCCAGTTTCAGCCACAGAGAGCAGCGAGTAAAACATAAGAAGCGAAACTGCATTAGTAGGACCTGTTTGAAGATGATCAGAGCTTCCCCACAATGATCCTACAATTGATGCCACGACAGCTGCGTACAATCCCATGTATGGAGGTAGCCCAGCAATAAGGGCATAGGCAATGGCCTGAGGAGTCAACACAACCGCAACATTAAGGCCTGCTATTACATCAGGTTTCACATCCGCGGACCTATAAGATTTAATTACGCTAGCAGGCCTAGCAAAAAACCCGGGGATATCGCGAATGCCGCCTATAACCCAGTCAAATGCAACAGTACCTTTTATCCTATTATTGCCATTCATGAGTGCCTAATTCCGTTACTTACTTAGGTAAAGCATAAGCGTCATCAACGGGCCGCAGCGGGCGATTGAACCACAATGGCCTCCGTGTCCCGTCGGGGCTGTACTTCGAGGCAGACTTCGTCAATTCCATCCACTCCCTATAAATTTTGAGAGACTTGTTTGTA
>DCAJ01000014.1:10255-10785 GCA_002311455.1 Anaerolineales bacterium UBA1136
GCTCTCCTCACATTAAATACCTTCTGATGCCAACAATGTCCACCACTTATAGGATCAGGATGAACTGCGTGGGTGAGGTTTTGTGGAACACCAACGTTCTGCCACCATATTCTCTTAGTATCTGGATCTTCCGACTCCCATGAAGATGCCCCTTTAATCACGGAGAGTTTATATCCACCATCTCCATCATCGTCAATCTCCACCAGATTACTCATTCCAGGACTTACTCCATCCAAGTCGGTCTGTCGCCATCTTCCGAGATGATGACTTAGTGCAATAACACCCGGCTTTACTGCCTCAGTTAACCACGCACTATCAACAAAGTAGCCTATTTCAGTATCCACACGTACCAAATCGCCAGTATCAATACCACGACTCTTAGCGTCAATCGGGTTAATCCATATTGGATTCTTGTGACTAATCTCATACAGCCATTTTGCATTTGCACTTCGAGTATGAATCAGCGTAGGCAGCCTGAAGTTAGGCAGTAGAAGCATTTCCCCATTCTTACTATCGATGTTATCTCTATG
>DCAJ01000014.1:10845-11608 GCA_002311455.1 Anaerolineales bacterium UBA1136
TACCATCGTACGGCTGAAAAATTCGAGTTTTCTACTTGGAGTATCGAATCCGCGCATGTATTTTCCGTCCACCTCAACCCCAACTAACTCTTCACCAGAAAACACTAATCCATCACTATTTCGAGTATATTCCTGTACTTCGTCCAATATGTCTTCATATGGTTTAACCGCCTCAGACATAATCTCAAAAGCACCGTATTTCTTCATGTATTCCAGCGGTGTCAACCCTTCTTTATCTGCTGTCTCAGGCAGCCCGGGAACACTATTCTCAAATATCCAGCGATAGTATTCATCCTGAGTATATGTCTCGCCCTGTCGATAGGGGCTCTCAAACCATTTGCGAATTCCAAGATCACCCTCACGATCCATACGTACCGATAGTTCAACCCAAAATTCATTCTCCTCCCAAACCTCGCCCGGATTAGCCTCAATAGTACTTTCGCACTTGATACCGTCTCTTTCCATAGCCACTCTACGGACTGGTTGACGAAAGGCTATCCATTGTCCAGCATGGGTCTCCTGACTAACCAAATCATGCCGCTCACTAGCATGACCCATAGGTAGCACATAATCTGCATAAACAGCTGTTTCATTCCAAGTAGGTGTCAGGGCAACATAACATTTGATCTTTTCTAAATCACGCAGCGCTCTAATCCACATGAACCCGTCAGGGTTGGTCCAAACCGGATTGTATACACGCGTAAAATACACGTCTATATCTCCTCGTTCTTCGTGGAGAAAGTGAGGTAGCAAGTAACTCATC
>DCAJ01000014.1:11680-12784 GCA_002311455.1 Anaerolineales bacterium UBA1136
GCCACTCTTGCGGCATTTGCAGCTCATTCCAAGCGTTAACCGGTGGAGGATTAGAGAATGGTTTAGGTACAAATTTGTTCCATACATTAGCCGCCACTCCTCCACTTGTACCCACGCTACCGGTAAGTACATTCAGGAAAAACAAACATCTTGCTACCTGCCAACCACCTAGATTTCCTATACTCGCACTTCTCCAAGTGTGAGCTGCGAGTTTGCCTTCACACCCTGCTATATATTTTGCCGCTTCCTTTATCCTGTCAATCGGTACGTGAGCTTCCTTAGCTGCTCGTTCGAACGTAAATTCGGAATATAATACCTTCAAAAGTCTCTCAAAATCCTCAAATACACATTGATCGCCACTTACAGACTGAAACTCTTCACGATCCACTGGCAATGAACCATCAGATACAGCTCTCAATGTATCATGCCAATTCACCCAGTTATATAAAAACTCTCTATCATAGAGCTCATTCTGGATTATGTGGTTAGCAATCGATAACAAAACATATTGCTCGCTACCTGGCCAGGTAGGCAGCCATATATCACTCTTGCTAGCTGTATTACTAAGCCGAGGATCAAGCGTGATGATCTTAGCCCCTTTCATCTGCGCTTCGATTATTCTCTGAGCGTGGGGATTAAAATAGTGCCCAGTTTCTAAATGACTAGATATCAACAGGATAACGTTAGCATTACTATGGTCGGGACTAGGCCTATCAAATCCTCCCCAGATATAGTAACCAAATCTTGCTCCAGATGAGCAAATATTAGTGTGACTATTGTGCCCATCCACTCCCCAAGCAGTAATACATCGATTCATGTAATGATCTTCACCCGCACGCCCAACATGGTACATAATCCCATCCCGACGCCGCAGCCTGCTTGCCCGCATTTTCTCAGCAATCTCATCCAAAGCCTGATCCCAGGAAACCCGCTCCCACTTACCCTCACCACGGTCTCCCACCCTTTTCATTGGATACAAAATACGATCAGGATCATTTATCTGATTATGTGTAGCAGGTCCCTTGGCGCAGTTTCGACCACGGCTACCTGGATGTGCGGGATTACCTTCAAACTTGCGCACTTCGTACGTATCCTTGTCCACAT
>DCAJ01000014.1:12810-13343 GCA_002311455.1 Anaerolineales bacterium UBA1136
CACAGCCACTCTCGCAATTGAAGCATACAGTAGGCACTAAGCTATAATTTCGCTTATGCTTACGTGGCCATTCTTTACTGTCGTACTCTGTCCAATCATCCCACATGTCAGGAGGCGGATAGCTGCTTAGTCGACCATCCATGTGCTCTACAGTAGTCATTTTAGGGTCACTCATCAATCCCTCCTAATAGTCTCAACTATTTGGCACTTCCTGAGCACAAAGCACAAAGCCATATTCATAGCAATATAGACCGCACACTGCACTAAACCCACACAATACTCCCACTAAATCTGCTCTAACCACAAGTATCAGCATCGGCAACAAATGACCGAACATAACTCCACCAACCCAAAACCACAATTTGTATTTACCTGATATCAATTCCTGATTGGCAATCTGTACTGCTCTTGATCTAGGTTTATCAACCACATGTTCTATACCGACAATCGCGCCACTGACTATCAATCCAGCTGTTAACACAGACACACTCATTGTATACAAGTTATCTAGTACTCCAAATCCAGATATCAAC
>DCAJ01000014.1:13400-15515 GCA_002311455.1 Anaerolineales bacterium UBA1136
CTACTCCAAATCCAGATACCAACATCACACAAACACCAGATCCCGCAATAAGAGCCTGTACCGCCATATGCAGCGGCAAAAATTTAGTCTGCCATAAATCTCTGCCTTTAGCCTGCCGAAATAAATATGCGGTATAAATAGCGACGCCGATTGCTAACGGCATCGATCCTAACCCCCAGACCAGAAAAATACTGGGTTGACTTATCTTAGCCTGAATACTGTCAAAAAAACTCATTCTAAGCATAGAGCCCAGATTTATAAGCAACATAAGTAACACCACTCCACTAAATGCCATCAATAGATATGCACCACGAGCAAGCCAACTACGCCACTGCGGACGTAAAATCACCATTAAGAATCGGTCAGGCCGTTCTAGATCCACACAAAGTAAGATACCGGTAACTATCATTCCGCCAAGCACGATAGCCTCAAGTATTCCAGCCCATACACCATCAACGGGAAGCAATCCCAAAATAATAGAGCTGCACAGCATGACATAAACACCTGTAGCTATCGCCTTACTGGTCATGTAAGCCGCTACTGGCCAATGCCAGGCTTTCTTATGGCCGACATCATATGCCACTTGAACCATATGTTCTGCTACCTTTCCGCCGATTTGAACTGGGCCATCTGCTGCGTCATTCCTCGAGTAATTTTTATCCACTGCAGTCTGTTGTCCATCCTGTTGCCCTCCTTTGACATCCGACCACATATATGTTACCGGTACATTAGGTGTAACAGTAGGGTCTAGCGTTACCGTTGATCCTTCTATATAGAATAAATTAGGTTTTGTACCAATCTCGGGTTTTCGAACCTTAACCCGATTTCTGTCAATCAACTGACGTATCTCAGACTGAGGGTCATCTATATCTCCCGAAATAATAGCCTGTTCTGGACACACAACAACACATGCCGGCTCTAGACCAATTTCAGTCCTGTGTGCGCAATAATGGCACTTAGCTGCGGTCAATGAATCGGGGTCAATATATATCGCATCGTACGGACAGGCCTGCATACATGCCTTGCATCCAATACACAATTGCTTGTCAAAATCTACAATCCCATCTGAACGCTGAAACATAGCTGTCACTGGACAAATATCCACACACGGAGGATTTGCGCAATGATTACATCTAGTAACCTGAAAGTGCCGCCGAGTATCTGGAAACACTCCAGTATCTACGTACTTTACCCATGTACGATTAACACCAAGAGGTACTTCGTTTTCCGCCTTACACGCAGTTGAGCAGGCATGACAGCCGATGCACAACCGATTATCTATTACAAAACCATAGTTCATGCATTATTCCCTAAATGCTAGCCATCTCTCGGCATCTATAGCAGACATACAACCGGTGCCAGCTGCAGTTACCGCTTGCCGATATATACTATCAGCAGCATCACCACATGCAAACACGCCCTCTATACTCGTCTGTGTGCCTCGCAACTGCGTTTTGATATAACCTTCATCGTTCATGTCGAGTTGACCGTTAAATATTCCTGTATTTGGAGTGTGCCCTATAGCAATAAAAAGGCCGCCAAGCTCTAAATCCTTGACTTCATCACTCTTAACATTGTGCAATCTAACTCCATTCACTGCTGTCCCGTCTTCACTAAGCACCTCGTCAACAACACTGTCCCATATAAAATTGATTTTATCGTTATTGAATGCACGTTCCTGCATAAATCTACTTGCACGCAACTCATCACGTCTATGAATTACATTTACAGCACTGCCAAATTTAGTTAGAAATAATGCCTCCTCTATAGCCGTATCACCTCCACCCACAACTCCAATTACACGATCCCGGAAAAAGAATCCATCACATGTCGCACAAGCAGATACACCGCGACCTCGAAGCTGGGTCTCACTATCCAAACCCAACCATCTAGCAGACGCCCCTGTAGCAATTATAAGCGAATCACATGACAATTCAGACCCACTCTCAATATTCAACACAAAGGGCCTTTGGTCTAAATCAACGCTAACCACATGTCCATTTACGAACTCAGTCTCAAACCTTTCAGCCTGGGCTCGAAATTGGTCCATCATTTCCGGACCTTGTATACCATCCGGATATCCTGGATAGTTTTCAACATCAGTAGTGATTGTCA
>DCAJ01000014.1:15662-16910 GCA_002311455.1 Anaerolineales bacterium UBA1136
CAGTAACTTTAATTGCGTTTTTCTATACAAATCATCTGCTAGTCAGTGTACAATAATAATACATTACAGGATAGCGAACTCATCAATGTTCCACAGTGGTATGGGCGGCTGGTGGCAATATCTATCAGCCGAAGACAGCAAGGACACAAATATAGACCGTCATCTCCTCAAAAGAGTTTGGCAGTATGCAAGGCCATATCGATCACGCATCATAATTATTCTCGTGGCAATAAGTCTATCTGTTACTCTTGGATTGCTACCACCACTTATTTACCGCCGACTTATTGACAACACTTTACCAACCAAAAACTACATAGAATTAAATCTATTAGCACTAGCTATGATTGCTGTGCCTCTAATATCCGGTATCATTGAAGTTGCGCAGCGCTTCCAAAGCTCGACTGTAGGTGAAGGTCTAATCCGCGATCTTCGCCAATCACTATATAACCATATGCAGCACATGTCTTTACGGTTCTTTACCAACACCAAAACCGGGGAGATAATGGCACGTTTAAACAACGATGTGGTTGGAGCTCAACGCGCAGTAACAGGTACTCTCATTAGTATCATAACCAATGCTACGAGAGTACTATTCACTTTATCAATAATGCTCTCACTAAACTGGCGTCTCGCAATTATTAGCATAGCCATACTTCCACTATTTTTAGTGCCAGCACGCAAAGTAGCAAACCGACTACGAGATATCACAAGAACATCATTCGAATTAAATGCACAGATGAATGTTCTCATGAATGAGACGCTTAACGTTAGTGGAGCTCTCCTAATGAAACTTTTTGGACGCCAGGCCGACACCTACAAGGAATTCAAGAACAGGAGCAACGCTGTAGCAGACATAGGTGTACGCTCAGCTGTCGTTGGTAGCTGGTTCTTCATGGCTTTAGGGACAATTAGTGCCACAGGTACAGCTCTAGTCTTTTGGTACGGTGGACACCTCGTACTAACAGGCGCTTTCAGTATTGGCACCATCATAGCTTTCGCCGCATACCTTCGTAACCTCTATGGGCCGATCAGCTCATTGGTAAACGCTCGAGTAGACTTCACAACATCTATGGTTAGTTTCGAGAGAGTATTTGAAGTGGTCGACCTCCCAATTGAAATCACCGACACGCCCACAGCCATCCATCTCAATAACCCAGAAGGTAGGATCAACTTCAACAAGGTGTACTTCTCCTACACATCGCTAACCGACCAAGACACCCTAAATTCACATACACAATTGACCAGCAT
>DCAJ01000014.1:17096-17223 GCA_002311455.1 Anaerolineales bacterium UBA1136
TTGGCAGCATTAGTGGGTCCGAGTGGAGCTGGTAAAACAACACTTACATACTTGCTGCCTCGCCTTTATGACCCCAATCTTGGAAGTATAGAAATAGATGGAATTGACCTACGTCAAATCAGACTCG
>DCAJ01000065.1:0-5146 GCA_002311455.1 Anaerolineales bacterium UBA1136
GACCTTGCAGATATATTCGTAAATGATGCGTTTGGTGTCGCTCATCGTAGTCATGCGTCCACAGTAGGTGTAGCTAGATACTTACCATCTGTAGCGGGCTTATTATTGGACAAAGAATTGCAGTATCTGAACCGTGTTGTGACTAATCCTGATCGTCCATTTGTGGCCATTCTTGGAGGTGCTAAGATATCGGATAAGATTGGGGTTATGGAAGGATTAATAGATCAAGCCGACGTTATTCTTGTGGGTGGAGCGATGGCTAATACGTTTATTAGGGCTTCAGGCATTGAAGTTGGCGAGTCTCTTATAGAGCATGATGTCATTGAGGTAGCTTCTCAATTGCTTACACGTGCAGGTGATAAATTGGTCCTCCCTAAGGATATAATTGTGGCTGATCGTTTGGATGCAGGTGCAAAAACCTGTACTGTAAAAGTAGAGCAAGGGGTCGATCCGGGCTTACGTATTGTTGATATAGGTCCAGAGACTGTGAAAATATTTGGAGATTATGTTGGTGATGCTAGAATGATTATTTGGAATGGCCCAATGGGAGTGTTTGAGATACCTGCTTTTGCCAGTGGCACCAATGATATAGCACGTAGTGTTGCTTATAGTAGTGCTACAAGCATTATTGGTGGGGGTGATTCGGCTTCGGCCATACGTAAATCAGGATACGCTGATCTTGTTTCTCATATTTCTACCGGTGGAGGAGCCACTTTAGAGATGCTTAGAGGCAACACACTGCCAGCTGTCGCAGTTTTAGACTGTATGTGATGGGAGGGGGTAGTACATTGAGTTGACATGACGAAACGAAGATCAATTGTTGTCGCTAACTGGAAAATGTTTATGGGTCCTTCAGATGGGGAGCATCTTGCCCACAATATAGTAGACATCTGTCAGAGCTTTTCCTCAGTGGATGTGGTCATTTGTCCGCCGTTAGTATCATTGACTAAAGTTGGAAGTGTAATTGAAGGCACTAGGATTAAGTTGGGTGCGCAAAACATCTTTTGGGAGCCAGATGAAGGTCCCTTTACGGGGGAAGTATCAGCTCAAATGATAGCTGGTTGGTGCGAATATGTTATCGTTGGCCATTCTGAAAGAAGACAGCATTTCGAAGAAACCGATGATATAGTCAACAAAAAGGTTAAAGCTGGGCTACAACATGGACTAAAGGTAATTATTTGTGTAGGTGAAAGTCTTGTTGAAAACAATGCTGGTGATACCAAAGATATAATTGAGTATCAGGTTCGGTCTGCTTACCAAGGAGTGTTGCCTAATGACGCGTTGCAGACAGTGGTGGCTTATGAACCAATATGGGCAATTGGTACAGGACTTGCCTCTACTCCTTATGCCGCAAATAGGGTTTGTGCTAAATATGTGAGAGGGACTTTGGATAGAATTTTTGGATATGAAGTATCTCAAGCAATACGGATACAGTATGGCGGCAGCATAAATAGAAATAACATATCTGAATTTATTGTGCAAGTTGATATTGATGGGGTTCTGATAGGTGGTTCTAGCCTATCAGCGGATGAATTTGCCGCAATTTTGCATGTGATTGATCGATAACCTTACAAGTGACTAAGACATATATTGAGTTGTGGTTATGGCTTATTATTACTGCTCCAGTTTTACTGGTTCTTCAGAATTGGATATCGCGTCATACCCAGACTGTTTTCTTGTTGCTGACTAGGCATACTGGTATGGCAATACTCCTAAACCAGATTGTGTTCTTACCGGGAGTAGTTTTGCATGAAATGAGTCATTGGATAATGGCTCGTCTATTAGGGGTCCGTACAATGGGTATCTCAGTCTGGCCCAAGAGACAAAGTGATGGTACGTTGCGTCTCGGATATGTACATACAAAAAAAGTAGATTTTGTACGGGAGAGTTTGATTGGAGTCGCACCCTTAATGTTTGGATGTGCGGCGGTGGTGGCGATAGGACTTAAGTTGCTTGATTTAGATAATGTTGGAGTGGCACTGTTGCGCGGAGATTTGATTAACGGATTTCTCACTGTTTTACATGTGTTTAGGTCAGCAGATCTATTTATATGGGGATATGTACTTTTTGCATTAAGTAATACAATGATGCCTAGTTCTAGTGATAGGCGCGCATGGCCTATCGTAGGGATTTTGGTAGTTGCTTTGGGGTTAGTACTGTACTATGTGGGTATGCCTTCTATTCTACAAACTGCACTGTCCAATCTGGTTATTGATGGCGTGCGAGTAATCGCTACTGCTTTTACTGTGACTATAGGGGTAGATATAGTGGTTATACCTGTATTATATGCTATCGAATGGTTTCTCTGGCAATTTGTTCCTGGTGACCGACTCAAGTTTTCTATAAAATAGGATGTTGGCGTGATAGGCGCGCTATGTATGATAGCGTCAATGAGACTAGTGTCAGCAATACAACAAGCTTAACTAATTGTGATGTTACAAATAACGAAATAACTCCAAAAATTCCGCATGCCAGCCAATATAATAATACTATATGGATTTGAGAATAACCTTTGTCAACTAGCCTAAAATGTAAATGTCCTCTATCTCCTCGAAATATAGATACACCTCTACGGTACCGGTCATATATTTGCCATGCTGTATCAGCTATAGGCACCGCCATTACTAGGAGTGCTGTTGCCATTCGTGCAGGTGCCAATATAGATAGCGTTGCTAGACCATATCCTAGTATCATAGCACCTGTACTTCCCAATAAAAGGCGAGCAGGGCTAAAATTGAATGGCAATACACCTAGGCATGCGCCTGCCATGGCTATAGCGTAGAGGGAAACCTGTTCTTGTCCCAGTTTGTACATATGAATTGCGAAAAGAAATGATGCTATCGCGCCTACGCCAGCCGCTAGTCCATCTAATCCATCAAGCCAATTTACAGTATTCATCATGCCTAATATCCAAAACAATGTGAATGCACCAGTTAATAATGGTCCTAAAAGGGGCAAGACATGTAATTCTATTACATGTCCAGTGAATGGATTGGTGAACCTCTCTATAAATACGGTGGTGTAAATAGCAATTATTGATACAAGTAGTTGCCCTAGCAATTGAGGAATCCACCCTAACTCTTTTAAGTCATCTATTAATCCTATTGGCAACAACAATGTGCATCCTATTAGCACACCGATTATTCGTCGCGCATCATCTGGATTGCCTGGGCTAGCTTGAGTGTAAGCTAATATACTTGCTACGGCAAAGCCAGCAAATAGCGCTATTCCTCCTACGCGAGGCAATCCTCGTTTGTGGCGATGACGAGTTCGGGGATTGTCGACTAACGCATTGACTCGTGATCCCATTTTGGATGCAATTAAGCATCCCAGTAAAGTTACTGCAATTGATGTGCATAATACCAACAGAGTTATAGGCATTTAGTTACTGTAGTTTCTATGTTCCGAATTGTCTGTCCCCGGCGTCTCCTAGCCCAGGAACAATAAAGCCTACGTCATTTAAATGTGAATCTATAGCTCCAACGTATATAGGTACATCTGGATGAACGGAATGCAAACGCTGTATCCCTTCTGGGGCAGCTATTATACCTATATATATTATACGCTCTGCGCCCCAGGATTTTATTAATTTACATGCTTCAGATGCTGTACCTCCTGTAGCTAGCATTGGATCTAACAATAAACACGTTCTTTTGGTGTTGTTATCTGGTGGATTTGTGTAATACTGGATCGGTTCCAGAGTATCTTCATCGCGTTTGAGTCCTATATGCCATACGGAGGCTGTAGGGATAAGTGCCAGTATTCCATCAACCATACCTAATCCTGCCCGTAGTACTGGGACTAAAGCTACTTGTTCTGTCAATTCTAGACCACTAGTAGTGCCCATTGGTGTATTTATTTCAATCTTGCTTGTGGCTAGATGAGATGTAGCTTCATAGGCCAACAATTTGCTGATATCGTGCACGCTTTTCCGAAATTCCGGTGGTTTTGTCTCAAGCGCGCGTAAACGTGTGAGACCATGTGCTACTAATGGATGGTCGCTAGCAAAAACTATATTCATGATGCCACCTATGTTTTTAGTTGTTTGATTTTAGACTGAATACTGTTTGACAGCAAATAATATAGCAAGATTAATTGCTTTGCTTAGTAGATGTATCGCGACTATAATTCCCGTATGGGTGATAATGACGATAGGATAGTGGCTGGTAAAGCAAAGCGAGAGGATACTCCTGAATTGACTCTGCGGCCACAGAGATTGTCAGAGATGATTGGGCAGAATCGAGTTAAGGATAATCTGCAAATCTTAATTGAGGCTGCACGTAAGCGGGAAGAATCCGTGGATCATATTTTGTTTTGTGGTCCTCCAGGTTTAGGTAAAACTACGCTTGCACATATTGTGGCAAACGAGATGGATGTAAACATAAAAGTTACGGCAGGGCCAGCTATAGAAAGACAGGGTGATTTAGCAGCCATTTTGACGAATTTGCGGGCAGGTGATGTACTTTTTGTGGATGAGATACATCGTTTGGGAAGGGCTTTGGAAGAAGTGTTGTATCCAGCTATGGAGGACTTTGCACTTGATATAGTGATTGGTAAAGGACCTAGTGCTCGAAGTATTAGATTGAAGTTGCCTCGTTTCACAGTGATTGGGGCTACTACCCGACTAGCGCTTATGACTGCTCCGCTACGAGCTAGATTTGGCGCGTTATTTAGATGTAATTACTATGATATGGAATCAATGGAAGCTATAGTGATTCGCGCTGCAGAATTGTTGGAAGTGACAGTGGATGCAGATGGTATTAGTGAAGTTGCTAGGCGTGCGCGCGCAACACCTAGAGTAGCTCTACGTTTATTAAGGAGGGTACGTGATTATGCTCAGGTGCGAGCTAGTGGTGTAATTACCGTAGCTGTTGCTAACGATGCCTTGAGTCTCTTAGATATTGATGAAGTTGGATTGGACGAAATTGATAGGCGTATGCTAACGGCAATTATACAGAAGTTTTCCGGCGGGCCAGTTGGGCTTGATACGATTGCTGCTTCAATAAGTGAAGAATCTGACACAATAATGGATGTGTACGAGCCATACCTTTTGCAGTTAGGTTTTCTAGAGAGAACATCGCGCGGCCGTATAGCATCTAGAGCAGCGTACGACCATCTTGGACTGACATACCCTGAAGACATTCAG
>DCAJ01000065.1:5215-5907 GCA_002311455.1 Anaerolineales bacterium UBA1136
CCCTGAAGACATTCAGAAAAATTTGCTTTAGGGCCTGTATTGCATTTATTTGTGATTTATATTGGGATAAGATAGGTGGTCTTCGAAGTATATTTATATTCATGAAACACCGTGAAAATCTTCATATAGGGAATTTCGATTACCAAATCGACCCAAAACATATAGCTCAGAATCCTGTAGATCCTAGGGATGATGCTAAAATGCTTGTGTATAATCGAAATACTCAGGAAATTGCGCATAGGCATGTTCACAACATAATTGATTATATGGATAATGAGGATGTATTGGTGTTGAATGACACGCGTGTTGTGCATGCAAGATTGATAGGTAATAAGTTGTCTGGTGGCAAAGTTGAAATTCTCCTTTTGAATCAGGTTGAAAATAAGGTGTGGCGTGCACTCTGTAAAGGGTCGGGGTTAAAGTCTGGCACTATAATTGATTTCAGCGAATTCGATATAAAATGTAAAGTGACAGAAAAGAAAAAAGATGCAGTTTATCTCTTGGAGTTTTCACATGAGGTCGGACCTGTACTGAAGGAGTTTGGTAAAGTCCCATTGCCACCATATATAAATCAACCTCTTAGTGATAGTAGTAGATATCAGACAGTGTATGCTGCTGCAGATGGTTCGGTAGCGGCTCCAACTGCTGGTTTGCACTTTACAAAAGCATTGCTTGGTTCCATCGCTCAACAT
>DCAJ01000065.1:6021-6361 GCA_002311455.1 Anaerolineales bacterium UBA1136
TCGGAGCGGTGCCGGATAGATGATAAAGCGGAGGGTATTATTAACAAGGCGCGGGAGGCTGAAGGGCGTGTAATAGCAGTTGGTACAACTACAGTGCGAGTGTTGGAGACGGCTTCGGGTAAATTATCTTCGGGGGGTGTAAAGTCGTTTGATGGCTATACAAATCTGTTCATACACTCAGGATATAGGTTTAACGTTGTCGATTTGCTGTTAACCAATTTTCACTTTCCTCGATCAACGTTGTTGATGATGGTAGGAGCATTTATGGGCGATAAAGGTACTAAAACTTTACTAAACATATATGAAGATGCTATGCAGCAGGGCTACAAGTTTTACAGCT
>DCAJ01000032.1:0-1733 GCA_002311455.1 Anaerolineales bacterium UBA1136
TACGCAGTTGGTACTTGTAACAGCCTTCTGTATCAGGTGATACTTGATTAGTAGCGACTACTCGTCTGTATTGGGTAGATTACCCATGACACACTTGCCAATACCTGATGGTGCATCACACGCCTATACTCTGGGATGGTGTCTTCGCGATGGTAGGGCAGGGTGCTCACACTGATTATTCATTGAAGATCTCGTGATAACCCCGATTATGTGTCTAGGTTAGATATGCTCAATCGAGCAACTCCGACAAAGGCTTATACTGCAATCCAAAAGTTTCGGCCACCGCAGAGCAGGTTATCTGGCCCCGGTGTACATTAACGCCCTTTGCAAGTGCCGGGTCCGATGCTACAGCGTCCTCAAAACCCTGCGCTGCTAGGTGTATTGTGTAAGGTAGTGTTGCATTGGTTAGTGCGTAGGTCGAAGTGCGTGGCACCGCTCCGGGCATATTGGTTACACCGTAGTGCAGCACGCCGTCCAATTCATAAACAGGATTGCTATGGATGGTGGGTTTGATTGTCTCAATACAGCCACCCTGATCTACGGCGACATCCACTATGACTGATCCACGGGACATATCGGCTACCATTTCTCGAGTGACCAAGCGTGGTGCCCGGGCGCCTGGGATAAGCACTGCGCCTATAACCACGTCTGAGACATGTACGGCGTCGGCAATATTGCGGCGGTTGGAGCTGAGCGTGGTCAGGTTGCCGTGCAGCACATCGTCAAGATAACGCAGTCGTATGGGATTGATGTCAACAACCAACACATTTGCACCCATTCCCAGAGCTATCTTGGCTGCGTTGATTCCGACAGTACCTCCGCCAATAATAGTGACCGTTGCCGGGCGTACGCCTGGCACTCCACCTAGTAGTTTTCCGCGCCCCCCCCATGCTTTTTCAAGGTAGTGCGCGGCAACCTGAATAGACATGCGTCCGGCGACTTCGCTCATTGGTGTCAAGAGAGGCAGCGTACCGTTCTCGAGCTCGACGGTTTCGTAGGCCAGTGCTGTGATATTACGTTCCATGAGTGTACGGGTCAGCTGCTCGTCTGAGGCTAGATGAAGATAGGTGTACAGGATCTGACCCTCCCTCATCATCTCGCATTCGCTCGTTTGCGGCGCTTTAACTTTTACGAGCAGGTCTGCCTGAGAGAACACCTCGGCTGCAGTACTTAGGAATTCAGCTCCCGCGCTCGCATATTCACGGTCGGGAAAGCCACTTCCCTCACCTGCTCCGCTTTGAATGAGCACTCGATGCCCCTCGTGGACGAGCGTTTCAGTGGCTCCAGGTGTCATGCTGACACGATACTCGTTATCTTTTGTTTCCTGTGGAACACCTATTATTGCGATAATCTGACCTATATGTTTTTAATTAGTACGTAAATTATCGCACAAACCATCGTAGGTGTGAAGTCGTTTGCGGGTGGATTGTATCAGGGCAATAATAATCGCTAAATGGACCATTTCGTGAACAACAATATACTCAAGACAAACCTCAGGTTTCTTGGCAATCTTGCGTATCGGCTTGCGGATGTGTTCAAGATAGTTCGTTGTAGAAGACACCTACATTATGGTCTTTATCCACCCACAGTTTTGCACATGTAACAGCATCTTTGAGTATTTGACGGCGGTCTTCAATCATTAAAGCCTTTACACGTATAGGGTTGATTTCACCGCTTAGAACGTATAAGTATCCTAGAGATATGTTCTTGTCATCCACACGGCGATAACTGAG
>DCAJ01000032.1:1795-2270 GCA_002311455.1 Anaerolineales bacterium UBA1136
AACTGAGATAGCCTAGATGGTCGGGATTATCTTGTATAACATAGAATATATCCCACTTGTAGAAAGAACCATTTCTTTCACGGATATATTCTATTTTTGGTAAGGAATCGAGTGCGCTAGATATTGATGTATCA
Source organism: Anaerolineales bacterium UBA1136 (assembly GCA_002311455.1). GTDB lineage: Bacteria > Chloroflexota > Anaerolineae > Anaerolineales > UBA11657 > UBA11657. Next base: position 1,930 of record DCAJ01000032.1, read on the forward strand.
ATTAATTTGTCATCAATATCTGCCCATCCAACCTTAGTGCTGTCGAACTTGGCAGTAAGAGATACGTTTTCTTCAAATTCGGCATTACTATGTATAAGTTCTTTATCAATCATGTTTATACTATACACCCGCAAGCTATTGGATATAGTGTTCATTAAGTCTATAATGTGTCAACAGTAAAGGGAAAGGAACAATCATATGAAAAATATCATGGTAGGAAAGAACACAGTCAAGGATTACAGTGCTTGGAGAACAGGCTTTGATAATAACGCGCCAATGCAGGCTGAGTATGGCATGCATATTAAGGTGTTTATCAATCAAAGGAAGACCCCAACACGGTT
>DCAJ01000032.1:2339-6482 GCA_002311455.1 Anaerolineales bacterium UBA1136
GGCACGTGCGCAAGAGATGATGAAGAAAGTCAAGGAATCTGGCGTACAAGAAAAGGCTGGTGGTGATTACCTCTGAGCGAACGATGTGCATTGATGTGTCGTAGTATTGGGAAAGATTTCTAGTTCGCACATGATGGACACATTATCCACTGCCCTGAGCATCGTATGACTTCTGCTTTATGTCAGTCGCCGATTCGATGNNTTCCATAGACATTCGCTTAGATGTTTCGCAGCAGACACATGTAAAATTTCTGCTGGGTGCAATCTGCGTAGGTGTGTTGAGTCTGGGAGCCTGCCGCCCGCTGTGGCATGGAGAAACTATGCTGTCGACTAGAGTAGTGACATCAGCATCCAGGACAGATGTGACGAGTGGCACTACGCGAACTCCGGCGACTACGGAGATACCTTCTGTTACTGAGGTGTCCGCTTTGCCCACCAAGCCGTCTGCTAATAAACTCGCCACCGAAATGTCTGTGACTTTCAGAGAAACGGTTATACCGTTGATGATAGAATCGGACAAATATGAATTGGGACTGATAGCAGACGGGTTTCAGCAGCCGGTCTATCTGACACATTCCATCGATGGTTCCAGGCGTTTGTTTGTTGTTGAGCAAGGTGGTGTGATATGGATTATACAAGGCGGAAAAAGATTGACTCCGCCGTTTCTAGATCTCAGTGATCGGATCAGCCGCCGTGCTTCAGAGCAGGGTTTGCTGGGTCTAGCTTTTGATCCTGAATATGCCCACAATGGCTACTTGTTCCTCCACTACTCAGATGGAAATGGTGACACGGTAGTGATGCGCTTTGCAGTTTCGGATGACCCAAACCGGACTGACCCGAGAAGTGGAATACACGTGCTGACGCAGCTTCAGCCCTACCGCAATCACAATGGTGGGCAAATTGCCTTCGGGCCGGATGGCTATCTCTACATCGGAATGGGTGACGGTGGTTTGGCAGGTGATCCTCACGATAACGGCCAAAACCTGATGACTTGGTTGGGCGCAATCCTACGGGTGGATGTGGACGAATCTCCGGGATACGCATTGCCACTGGATAATCCATTTCTTTCTAATAAAGCAGCAGCGCCTGAAATATGGGTGTATGGCCTACGTAATCCCTGGCGTTTCAGCTTCGATCGGCTGACTGGTGATCTTTACATAGGTGATGTTGGGCAGAACGATTGGGAGGAGATTGACTTTCAACCGGCTGGGAGTCGGGGTTCTGAGAACTACGGCTGGGGACTTATGGAGGGTGAGCACTGTTATCGGGGAGACTGTGATTCTAAAGCCTACGTTGCGCCAATAGCCGAGTACAATCATTCTGATGGTGGTTGCTCGGTGACCGGCGGATACGTGTACCGGGGAGAAAACCTCAAAGGCCTGCAAGGCGTCTATTTGTATGGGGACTACTGCTCAGGCTTAATATGGGGATTGCTTCAGACTACTCCTGGCGAATGGACGAACAGACTGCTCATCGAAAGCGGGCTGAAAATCAGTTCGTTTGGAGAAGACGAATTGGGTGAAGTGTATGTGGTGGATTATGGCGGAGCAATTTACCGATTAAAGCAAGCTGTGGATCCATAACTCTGTAAAATCACTATGACCCGAATTCAGACGCTGGCAATCGCTGGCAATCGAATCTATGACCAAGGAAAGCTTTGAGCTATTTGGTGAGGTTTGACGTGCATCTAAGAAGCCTTCTGAACGAGGTATTATTTCGCCGCTAACGTCAGTTCTAGCAATTCTGGACTGTGTTTCAACAAATAAAGGACTATGTACAAGCTAGCAATGGTGATCCCTAACAGATAAACCCAAGATTCCCGATAAGATAGGGTGCCTGCTATCCCGAAAAACATTAGGGAAAGTAGGACAATTGAGAACGCAAACTCAAGAGTGACTGTTCTTTTCAGATTACGTGCACGAGGGATAGACATGTTCATTTAGCGTCCTTTAGGTGCGTTGGTGAACATCGTAGATTAGTATATACCCGCCCCCAGCCAGCAGTAGGTATATTGTTCATGATACACTTACCTTTGATTTATTACGCTTACGATAGGGGGTCTTTGGTTTGAAAGTAAGCGTGCGGCTAAGTAATATTCTTGGGCGTGGAGTTTTCCGCCCAAGATGAACACGAAGCGACGGTCACCGTCGTTTTGAGCGCAAATAATATCGCCAAATAACGTCCAGTCTACCGGCTTCCGTACACTTTCGGGGTAGATCTGAGAGTGTGATCTGAGATTATGGTTGAATATCAAGTATATTTAATCTGCCGAGCATCAGATTAGAGATATATTTAATATGAATTTCAGCTGAGGGGAAAAGTTCTACGTTTGGTATATCAGTCTGTTTGACAAGAAGTTCGATTTCGGTACACCCAGAGATACAAGCCGTTGTATCGCTTTTAATTGAATTGTTAATAATACCAATTATCATTTTTCTTGAATCGTCGTTAAAAATATTGTAAGACAATTCATTGCAAATTACATCATATATCTTAGCTCTGTCTTTGACATTATTAGGAACAATAGTGTTGATTCCATGCAACCTCAAGCGATCAATAAAATAGTTTTCTTCCATGGTTGGTTGAGTTCCAACAAGCCCAACTCTGTAATACGATTTTTGTTTTAGTTCGTGAGCTATGCAATCTGCAATGTGGATAATATTTAATTTCGGGTATTTACGTGTTACGGTTTCATAACATATGTGCCCTGTGTTTGAGGCGATTGCTAGATAATTGCAACCTGAATTGACAAGTTTTGTGACTCCGTCCAGCAAATGGGCTGATACTTCTTTGAACTTACGTTCTTTTAGAAGGTGCACATATTTGTCACAGTCTACAGAAACAATGACCAGGTTTGGATTAGGATTAAGTTCATAAACTGGTTTCCTGGCTTTCATGAAATGTTCATTGATACTTTTGTAATAATCCAACCCAGTTACATAGGAAATGCCCGTTAATATGCCTAAATTAATATTGTCATTCATAATAATATTCGATAATTATGTTAACCAAATTCCACCCAGTTACCGTCATTGTTGTTTTTATATTTGTCATATATAAAAAATGCTGTAGCAATATCTTCTACTGCTAATCCTAACGATTTAAAAAGGGTGACATCAGTATTGGCTTGTCTACCGGCTATTTGATTGGTTAATATCTCTCCCAGAGAACCGATGATGTGATTGTCATTGATCACGCCTTCCTGCTTTGCTATAAGGAAATCACCTGATTCGTTAATAGTGGACTCTTTTTTGTCAACATAAAGTTGACACAATTGCATAGCACTTCCATCCAATTCCCTTGTGTTGTAAACACTTGATCCTACTGCGTTTATATGGACACCCTCGGTTAAATGGTGTCCATATAATATTGGATCAACTGATGCCGTTGTTGTACAAATAACATCTGCATCGTGTGCGCAGTCATTTACTGAATCGAAGAATTTGAATGGCACACCGTATTTCTTGCTTTGTGTCTCTATAAAGTTTTTTGCATTATCCTTATTTCTGCTCCATACCCTTATCTCATCCAGTTTGAGGACTGCGTTCATAGCCTCAACATGGGAGCTAGCTTGTACCCCAGAACCAAGAATTGCCAAAGCCTTACTATTCTTTTTGGCCAATATTTTAGTTGCGACAGCACTAACTGCTGCTGTACGTATTGCTGTGATTTGTCCTGCATCCATGATTGCTAGAGGTACGCCATTGGTGGCATCAAATAGAGTGACCGATCCTTGGTGGGAGTCTAATCCAATGTGCGCATTTTCTGGATAAACACTAACTGCCTTAATGCCAAATACACTGTGTTTATTAATATGTCCTGGCATGGTGCCGAGCAGTCCGTTCTTGTCGGGAATGTGCATTGAGCCTCTTAGAGGGTTGTATGCGTCACCCTCTGCCAACAATGTCAACGTTTCTTCCATTACGTCAATGCATTCTTGCATAGAAATAGCGTTGTTTATATCGTTCTTATTGGCAATTAATACTTTCATGGGACAGGAATGAACTCTCTATAGATGTGTTTTATTTTAGCATATACAACAACCCTGTGTATTGGCAGATACCTGATTGGTGGCGAATAACTCGCCGGTAGTAGGTAGATTGTTCATGATACACCTAGAAATGCGCTTTCTGGGTTACGATA